>JAESQG010000233.1 GCA_016765265.1 Pseudomonadales bacterium
ATCCAGTTTCTCGCATGTCTAATCCTCTTGGTTTGTGGTTTTTGGTACGCACTTTAAATCTAACAAATCCAAGAGGGTTTTTTAATGATTTATTGAATTATTTCCTATAGTTCAGTGTCTTATGAGTTTATGGATGGGAACTAACTAGTGCCCATCCTAAAACCGGCAATTTTCCAAAAATATTTCTTTCCCAGCCGGGCTACGGGCACCGAAGTTACACGAAAAATAAAATGTTGTCGCATTATGGTCATGTTGAATGTTTTGCAACCAAAAGTCGCTTATTTTGAATGTAGGTACCCCCGCAATTGCTTTGCGCCACTTAGATTAACGGATGGATCGATTACCCTATATTTTAGTCGGTATCGATTCTCACCAATCGAACCAAATTATAGGTGATTGCCGACGCCCATACATAAGCATGAAAACCTTCATAGCCTTTCCACAGCGCTTTTCCTAAGCCAAATGCACGCTTTAATTCTGAAATATTTCCTTCAACACCAGCTCGAAAGTTTTTTAACGCATCATACTTTTTTTGCTTTACGCCCATGTCATTCAAATTTATTCCTCTTTTTTTATGAAACACAACTCTCTTCACACCCAATTTGTTCCCGTCCTCTACGTTCTTTTTACTGGCGTAGCCACCATCCGACACAACGGTTGTTGGCATGCAGTCATAACGTTGTGCGTGAGCTTTTAAAATCGGTATGAACCTTTCTGCATCGGATGCATTCCCTTCCTCCACTGAAACATGTGTTAATAAACCGCGAGCATCGCTGGCTATATTTATTTTATGCCCGTATTGAACCTCTCGTTTATCTTTTACAATAATGTCCGTGTGCAGCTCGAAAAAACTAACGACCTTTTCATTGGAGGGCACATTCTCTTCTTCTATGATTCGTCTTTCAGTCTGGTCAATCACCATTAGCATTATATTGCGATAGTTTTCGATTTCCTCTAACCAGCTCAGTACTTGGGTTGTAGTATTATTGCTATCTTTTACTTTTTCAATTGCCTTGTCTACTTGCTTAACGACCATGTTGGAAAGAATCAACAAGTCTGGATAAAGCTCGTCTTTCTCGGCCTTTTTAGCATTAAAAATTCGAAATGCTAATGATTTTGAAGTTTTTCTAAAGTCCTTGAACCGTGTTTTTATACCGGTCACATTTTTACTCTTTGCTAAATATCGACTTAGCACTCTGATGCCGTCATCTAAAAGTTGACTATCGATCGGAGCGGCTATATTGCTCTTCACTACAGTACTGTCAATGCGAATCAAATCAGGATCAATATTTCCAACTTCAAAACCTCGTTGTGCCAACAAATCAAATACAGCGCATAACGTTATGGGCCGTATTCTTCGAATATTGGATTGCAATGTGGATTTGCTTGGTGAGTCGCCAACCTCTATTCGCGAGAACGTACGATAACTTAGTGAATCGGACAGGTAAAATGATAAAAGTTCATAGCTGATGCTGAGCATTTGTTTAAGCAGCATGCAGCGAAAAACACTTTCTATCGTCATAGCCCTACGTCCAGTCGATGGATCGCAACTACCGATGAGATCATTTTCTAGCAAGTCCAAAACTTCCGGGTATTCATCCAACAAGTTTGAAAGCTTTTCTAGTTGCAATCCACGCTCGTGTTTTGAATAAAAATCGAATATGCTTGTCTGCGCTGTGCGGGTTTCTCGCATGGTTTAAGCCCTTGGTGATTGTGATTTTTCGTCAAAAAAATTATATCAAAAACCAAGGGCTTTTTTATGTTTATTCCAATTTATTTGCTGATAATACAAAACCTTAGAAGTTTCAGGACGGGCACTAGTTAGAATTAAACGGGAAGAAATCGATATTTAGCTTAAAGTGAAATACCTTTATGGTTTCTCTCATCTGATTGTGGTTTTTAGTGTTTAGAAATTATATTTTGTTGTGTAAACAGAGAAAAATAAAAAAATAAATTTACTTAATTTGACGAAAAATCATAAGCGATACAAGACTAATGGCGAAACACCAATCAGCTCGGGGAATTTTGGTAAAGTGTAATTGTGTCAGACGTGGGAAAGTTAGAAGTTGAATGTTGAATGTTGAAAGATAAAAGGTAAAGGGCCCTCTGATGATAAAGAGAGCCCGTATTTTTGTGCAAGCTGTTACGGTCAACTTATTAATGTAGGGAATATGGAATTTCCTGCACACTCATGTTTGCTGAGGAATTCCACTTTCGTGTATTGAGATGAGACATTTTACAAATAAACGTACTGACTCGTTTCTTTTTATTACGGAGAGATAA
This sequence comes from Pseudomonadales bacterium, assembly GCA_016765265.1. Classification (GTDB taxonomy): domain Bacteria; phylum Pseudomonadota; class Gammaproteobacteria; order Pseudomonadales; family DC-out160; genus DC-out160. The sequence continues at coordinate 2,284 of JAESQG010000233.1, forward strand.
GGGCCAGAATTGTTCGATATTGTCAGGATCGAAAAAATAGCGTCCCAGCTCTAGCGTTGCCCTACCGGTCAAACCCATAAGAATGATCTCTAAATTATCTCGCCGTGAGGCATCTGAGACAATAATAACGCCGGCATCTTGGACTCCGGGTTTGTATCGAATGACATCCATCTCACCCTCTTCATTCCTAAAATGGATCGCAGGATCTATACCGTTTAGAATGGGTTGACCGAAACAGCTTTGGCGTTCGTAAGGATGGGTCTCGAGATGATAAGAGAGCTCGTTTAGATCCGCTGTTGTGAAGGGTTTGCGGTCCAGTATATCCGCCACCAAGAACTCAGTTACGAGGTTAGTGTCTGGACCTCCTAATACTACTGCGATATGCTGTTTTTGTTCGCGTAAATGTGTGAACATTTTTTTTGCACGACTCGCCGAATTTGGTACAAAAAAAGGAGTGGTACTTAAGCAATGGTAGTTCTGAAATGTTCTGGTGAGTTCATTGATGGCATTTAGATCCTCTGTGCTGGTCAAAGTGGTACCCACTTTTTCAGCGCTTTGGTATTGTCGTATATAAACATCGACTTCCTTCGATAGCAGCTCATTAACAAAGGTAGATGAGGCGAATAACTTTGCCGGAAGGCCGCCTTCGTTAACGCCGAGCGAAATTAACCAATTGCATAGCATGGTTAATTTCTCTGTAGTGAATGTTATATGGAATTTACCGTGATATAGGCCAGCTGCGGTGTTGGGGCAGATATTTAGGGCTTCAGCTAGATCCGCCTGTACTCCTGGTATGTCGAGATTGTATTCGATAAGGATTTTTTTTAAGCAAAAGCAAACGACCATGTTGATCTCCCCGAATTATTAGTTTTTATTTTAGGCATCGAATTAACTGCACGAAGTTTGTTGCTAATTGCTGGTGTAATTATTCTTTACGCGTAAGGCGTCATTGGTGTTTTGGGTATTGGTGAATATTTGAACAAAACAAAAATAAAATCTTAGGCGGTTAGACTGCAAAATATCCGGATTTGTTTTTGTATTTATGATGCTTCCCTAACAATTAGTCACAAATGGAACTTTAGCACAGACAGATTTTGGTTGTCTAGAGCGCGACTGGTCGGTCTAGTATAAAATATATCAGAAATAGTCTAAATAGGTAGCTTAAATGGCCAAATACGCATTATTAATCTATCTTGGCTATACTAAACCTCCAAAATTAGTATTAAGGGTACTCAATTGAGCGATAGCGGAAATTTAGTTCAACTACAGCAAAGTTTACTAGACTCGGCAGCAAATGAAGGTGGCGTGCGCCCTCTGGTTAAGGCGATACAAGAAGCGGTACAACAACTCCGTCCCAAGGCCCCTGATTGCAAGGCTTCGGGGATGATTGATCATCGGCGGATGACTCGTTTTTTATACCCCGACAAGCTAAATCCAGATGAGGCTTTGCGAGTGGCGTTCACGATTGAAGAGTTGCGCTGGATGGACGATTACCTGATCAGTGTTAACCAACCGAATCTGTCTAGCCAACCGTTGTTCAAGCGAGAGGCGGCTACTAATCTTTGCAGATCATTATCCTTTAATAGTGGCAAGTTCATATTCTTCTTAACAACGAGAGCTAAAAGAGAAGGTTCTCATTTGATATCACTGCGCGATGTGCAAACCATGTCCGAGGTCATGAGTATCAAAAGTTTTGAACGGATGAGAAATATTGTCGAATCGACTCAAGTAGAAGACCAATTGACCGAGGAAACCATTTTTGCCTACGGTGATGACGGTGATGACCACCAGACGAATAACAACATTTATCTTAGTGTCGCCAGTCCCATGCTGTCCCATGTTTCAACACTATTTTTAAAGAAAATGATCGGTGATGACAATCAAAGTGTACCCTTCCATTTTACCTTGAGAAATAATGATCCTTTGTATTCGGAGCTTAGGAATCCTTTTGTTAAATATAGCGATAATTTGAGAGAGGGGGTTTCGCGCAGATTGAGTTTTGGAGATAGAGAATTCGAGTGTGAAATTGACAGAGTCGGTTATGGCGTTCTCGCTTGTCAACGTTTTGAACGGGGCATTATGATGGTCATATCGGGATCTCATGGGTTTTCTACTAAAGGTATTGCGGGCCTATTGCGCCGTGGAGACATTAAGGGCGAGCTACCCCCTTACAGCCCAAAAGCTAAAATCGTTTCACTTGCCATAACCAAAACAATTGTCGAAGATGATGTACCTACGACTAATGTCGAAATGCAACCCGCACTTAGGCGATACCACAATGCTGTGTGGGAGGTATTCCGTGATGGGCAATGGGTAGCGCCGAAAGTGTGAATGTTTTCCATTCGCACGCAAACTTTTTAATCGCAGGCTTCGATTATGAAATCAAATATAAAGCAAGAAGAAGTAGAATTGTTTGCTCAATGGATTCTAGAAAGCAAACGTACAGTAGTCTTTACCGGTGCGGGAATAAGTACTGAATCTGGGATACCTGATTTTCGTTCCCCGGGCGGTTATTGGACGAAAAACACGCCGATTGATTTTAATGATTATATTCATTCGGAGGAGTTAAGAAAGGTTGCTTGGAAAAGAAAATTTGAATCTTCTTTAAATATTGAGGGAGCGGAACCCAACATAGGTCACCAAATTATTTCAACTTGGTACAACCAGAGTCTGGTTGGCTCCGTTATTACGCAAAACATCGATAACTTGCATCAAAAATCGGGCATTGATGAGAAAGATGTCATTGAGCTACATGGCAATGCCAGCTATGCGAAGTGTCTTCGTTGTAGTCGCATTTATCAGTTTTCGGAAATAGAACCAGACTATCATCGAACCGGTACTGTATCCCCATGCTCTCAACAGCTGGGTGAGGAGATATGTTCTGGAATTATTAAAACGGCCACGATTTCATTTGGGCAGTCCATGCCTGAGAAAGAAATGGCTAGAGCTAATGAAGAAACTTCAAGTTGTGGTCTCTTTATCGTCTTGGGATCTTCATTGGTGGTATATCCTGCGGCTAGTTTCCCCGAGATGGCTAAAAAACAAGGTGCTAAATTAATAATTTTAAATAGAGAGCCAACAGGCTTAGACGATGACGCTGACCTTGTTCTCAATAGTGAGATTGGAGAAACTTTGAATAGTGTTAATGAATTGGTGGCAGTCCCAATCGTGTCTAGCTAAATTGAATTTGATCTAGACTGAGTTTCATAATAATTAGACAGCAGTTTGATTGCGCAGTGAAGTGATCATATCATCTTGTATTTCTAAAAATGCTTCCTCATCTAATCCCACAGCTGTCAGCACCTCTGCTCCATTTTGAGCCCATCTTGCATCGGCTCTTTTATCAATAGAGCCGGAGAAAGTTTGACAGATTTTCTCCGCAATCATCAGCACTATTAAGAGATTTTTGACTGCAACGGTTAACTCTTTGTTGTTCTCAAATGTCTCTTCTTGGTGATGGAAATAAATAGCGTCACATATGGATTCCGGCAGATACCAAGTCTCACACAGATGTTGCCCTACATCACAGTGGTTAGTTCCATAGTGTTTATCTTCTAAAACCGTTGCTGGCGATACGTCGTCGGACTCTGATTGAGCCATTATGTCTAGATAATCGGGAAATGCCTGCATCATAAGTGGTATTCCACAGTTACGAAACAAACCAAGGGTGTATGCGTCATCCGTAGGGGCAAGATTAACTATCGCTGCTACTTGGGCAGAGACCTCAGCAACTTTTGCTGCCGATTCCCAAAAACTGTTCAAGTCCAATTTGCCACTAATCTCATTTCGCAAAGTCACCACTGTTACGATTCGCTCTACATTCTTCAAGCCGAGAAGCATAGTGGCTTTTTGCACAGATGAAATTTTATTACTCAGTCCATAAGCAGGTGAATTGACCATCTTTAACATCGCTGCTGCCATGCTTACATCGCGACAAAGAATGTCTGCGATAACGAGAAGGTTAGGTTCTTCAGATTGAATTTCACTGGAGACCTGTATTAGTAGCTCTGGTCTTGGTGGGATTGTTATTTTCTTAGCAATCTTTTCTGCGATGCTGTATTTGAGATCGACCATAAAAATTATTTAGCCCTTTGATTGTCTTTCGACGCTAGCGTATCTTAAAGGATAGATCATTAGGCTATGAATAGTGCGATACCCATTAGAATTTACACCATAATCGAAAGATGTTTTGGACTACCCTGATGGGCTGTTTCGGTCGATAGATGCACTAGAGGGGTGCCATAAAAAAAAAGAGTGGATTTGGCCGTCATATAGGCACGTTATGGTTTTTGTTTCGGAGACTTACGCTATCCTTTTCATAAGTGCATCATAACGATAGGTCTTACCAGGCAATGTTTTAAGGCGGGTCCACAGCAAGGAGATGGCGTGGGGAAAAATACACCACTTTCATTGGTCAAATATACCACTGCGGATGTGGGGATCAGTGTTCTCAAAAATAAGAAATTACGGTGGAGCGCGCCTCATGCGTTTTCTGACCCTTTCGAAAACTCGGCTAATACACCTCTTGGCTTTGACCAGAATGATTTAACCAATATGGCCGTTCGTTCCATCGCCTCAATGATTTTTGCTAGAAATGACCCTCTCGGAGAAGCTAATCCCATAAAAAAGGCCGTTCGACGTTGGCGAGCAGAGGATCGCTTTCATAGTGAAGAAGAAGCAGTGGAGGCATTGTCGGAACTATTGCCAACGATGATTGCCCAGCGATTCGTTGAAGTAGAAACCTATTTTAGATCTTGGGTTCGATATGCATACAATGCACGAGTACTGTGTTTGTGTGACAGTTTTGACGATATGGGTTGTTGGGATTCATATGGGGATCAACACCGGGGACTTGCGATTCGATTTAAAGTCGGTGAAGAAAACTGCGTGGATAATCCTAAACGTATTTCTTATCGGACCCAGAGAAGTGTGGTCACCACTCTGCGAGAGCAGGTAGGGATTTTTGTGGGGGAGCAGATTCCTAACGATCCAGACCGGCTGGAAGATAAGCTTCTGGTTAAGCCAAAACAACTGACTTCACAAAGAGAGTGGCGTTCTATTTGGTTGCCTAAAAACTTGCTCGATCCAGCTAACGCAGATATGTCGGTTTCTTATGAAGATCGCCCGTTTGCTGTGGGTGAAGTGAGTGCCGTATATTTAGGGGTTTCCATTAGTGAACTTGATCGCGAAGAGGTGTTGGCGATATTATCTAAGGATTATCCTAAAGCGAAGATATATCAGGGTGAAGTGAAGGAGTCTGAGTTCGAGTTGGATTTCCCTAAAACTGATGGCGCCGTAGTCAAAGAGCTGACACTATAAGCCGATTGNTGTAAGCAATNTTACTCATGGGGCACAGTTGATTTTCGTACTAGTTGATCTAGATACATNATTGACTTTGCTACACGGGATCGCCCTTTAATACTAATACTANTACTAATAATGATNATGATAGTGATAGGGTGGTAGCTAGTNTGAATCAGCGCGGAAATTAGAATGTCACTGTTTAAAAAATTATTTTCTTGGGGTTTTTCAAGGGAAGAGCCAGAAGTTAGAGCAAATCCAGTAGAACCAACATTGGAACAATTTGCTAATATTATTGTTGCAGAAATTGATAGTATTTACCCGTCCGCAGATACCTCCTATCTCTCCGATAAAAAAGCCATTGAAGTAACGTATAATTCTACTCACTGTCATATTTATATATCCAGTATATTTTCCGATTGGAAAGCACTGGATCAACTTAAGCGCGAGGAACATATTCGCCACTGGATTAAGTCTAGTTTTGAGCAGTTTGAGTCTGAGGAAAAGAGTGAAGTTAACGATAAGATTAACAGTGATACCAGCAATGACCTTAGCGATGATCTTAACGATGACTTTAACCATGACTTTAATNACGTCGCAAATCGATTAATGCTGGGGATAAGAACTCGTACCGGTCTGGAAATTCAGCAGTTGCAGAAAAAACTGGATGGCACAGAAGAAAGTGACGAAACGGCGGGTGAAGTTTGTGTTATAGCCGGTAATTTGATGCTGGAGTTCTATATTGATAATGAGTCACTCATACGTGCTACTAACAAGGAGGATTTTGATCGATGGGAGGTGGGGCTGGAGGAAGTCAGAAGTATTGCTATTGCGAACTTATGGAAGAAGAGTGATGAGGCTTACAAGCAAATTGCGCCGGGTGTTTGGCAATCCCCTTGGCAAGATAGTTATGACTCGTCGCGAATATTGCTAGTTGATAAATTGCGAGAATTAGATGTAAAAGGGGATGCGGTGGTATTTATCCCTTCCAGAGATCATTTGTTCGTGGTGGGATCTGATGATATAGCAGCGCTGGAACGAGTAGTCCTCACTAGCGAGATGGTGATGAGTCAAACAACGCGTCCGTTGACGGGGTTGCCTTATGTTATAAGCGATGAGGGGGTCGAAGTTTTCAACCCCTCTCCGGAGTATCCTGCCTATAGATTGGTGAAACGTGCAAAATATTATTCTGCGGCTTTAGACTACAAACTTCAAAAGCAGTTATTGGAAAAGATATTTAAGAAGGAGAGCATTGATATTTTTGTGGCTTCCTATACCGTCAAAGAGCTTGATACTGGTCATTTAGATCCAGTAGATAAAGATGACGTCCCAGAACTGAATGATCTAGAACTGAATAATTTGGAACTGAATAATTTAGAAAGCGAGGAGCCAGAACACGAGGACCCAGAACACGATGACCCAGAACACAGGGATTCGAAATCAAAAGAGCAATCCCTTACAGATGTGGGATACAGCTCATATTGCGTTTGGTCGGAAGGTATCACTAGCTGGTTACCCAAATCGGAAGAAATAGTATTTTGCCAAGTGGGTAAGGATGGACAGTTCACTGCCATCGGGACGGCTACATGGGAAGAGTGTGAAAATCAGTTACAAAAATACTTTCACAAGATCGAAAGCTACCCTGAACGTTGGGAAGTAAAAGAGTTTCCCAGCGGCGAAGAGTTGAGCTTGTTGACGCTCACTGATACGAACTAATCCATTCCCCTTAATCGAACTCATAAATAATCGTTTTCCGATACCGTTAATAGGGTATCTGATGTAGAATCCCTCAAACTGGTTGATAAAGGTTCAAAAAGGATCTAAGTAGTTGTGGGGAGTTGTAGTAATTGTGGGAATCGCGGGAATTGGGGTGATGATTGACGATACGCTGCCGGAGCAGCTTCGCACTGCTTGCGATGAGCTAGATAAGCTCAAAACCCCGATATGGGCTTACACCATTCGTACTAGAAATCAGCAGGGTGAGATGGAAGTACATTTTGATCCCTCACTTGCGCTGGAAAAGCAATATACCCTCTTATCTGTCAATGGAAGAAATCCCCGCCGAGCAGAAGTGAAGACGTATCAAGAAAAAAAAGCGAAAGTCATCAGCGGTGCGAAAACCGGACTCACTTTCAAGACTATGCCCGATGCAATCAAAATGATTCGCCCCGGTAGTTTAAAGGTCATTAGTGAAAACGAAGAGCTTATTCGCTATGGTTTTAAACCAATATTGGACATCCCCCTTGCGAAAAAAGTAATGCCTAAATTAGAGGGGGAGCTCCATTTTTGTAAAAAAAGACAGATGCTCGAGCGGATTAAAATCGTTAACGTAAAGTCATTTACGCCTATACCTTCTTTCAAAATTGAAAAACTTTTGTCTGTCGCTGTTTTTGATCGTTTGCCTGGTGGGTATTTGCAATTGCTCGAGACGGATATGCAATTAAAAGGTAAAAAGTTTTTTGTAGGCTCATTAAGCCAAGATAGTAAAACGATTTACCTCGATCATGTTCAGGTCATTTTTGACTAAAGCAGATTATCTTTAATCCTTTTTGGCTCCCCAACTCTTAAGCGCTTCGAATAAACTTTTTGGTTTTGGCTTTGACTTCCTTTCAAGGCGTTTCTTGTAGCGTTGTTTTTCCCGTCTTTCTAGTTCTGCGTCTTCTACGGTTCCGGAGATAGGGAGGTTGGGATTGAGACTTGATGCGCTTACGCTACCATCTTCATTGACTTCCACTTTCTCTAGCCAGGTATTGAGCACGTCGAGATCTTGTTCTGATAACATGCCGGATATTCGTTTTAGGCGTAACGTATCCAGAATATAATCATAGCGAGCACTGGAGTAGTTTTTCTTCGCCCGAAACACGTCTCTTTGAGCTTGGAGTAATTCGGATACCGTTCGAATGCCGCGCTCATAACCGCGTTGGGTTGCTTTAAGAGTCTTATCACTAGACACGATAGCCACTTTATTAGCTTTCACTCGTAGGACTGCTGATTTCACCTGTCGAAATAATTTTCGTGTGCTACCTGCGATTTCTTGCCGGGTTTGCTCCAATCGGCGCTCGGCTTCTCGTTGTCTGTGCTTAGCCTGAGTTTCCATAGCGGTACTCAAACCGCCTGAGTATATCGGGACATTAAGGGTCAGGCCGATGGCAGTTGTTGTGGTTTTCCCGCTAGCAGTGACAAAGGTTTCTTGTCCATTATCCAATTGTGAAAAACTAAGTCCAAGATCCAATGTTGGCGAATGTGCAGCTCTTTTCTTTCGGTAATCCTGTTTTGCGATAAGAGCGGCAAACTCTGCCGCTCGCAAATCACTACTGTTGTTCTTGCTGATGGTAACCCATGTTTCCACTTTGTTGGGCACGGGCGACTCTATAGGAATATCTTCTGGAAGAGGGTCTGCCTCGATTTGATTGTTTCTAGTTAGCAGTTCCAAATCATCGTGTGCATTTTCTCTGATCGAGTCTACTAGCAGTTTACTGGCCTCGTTTAGATCGAAAACCGATTGTGCTTCGTAGACTTCTAAACTTGAACCAATACCTCGTCTAAATCTCTTTTCGGTGATTTTCAGTTGGTACTCAATGGCTTGCTTTTCCAGTTTGGCAAATTCGGTTTCTTCAATTGCTTTTAGGTCGTTAAAATAAGTTTCTGCGACTTTTAACACTAAATCTTGCCGGGCCGATTCAAACTCACTCAAGGCTTTGGCAACTTGATTTATTGACTTGCGATAGTCGAACCAGCGGCCAAGATGAAATAAAGGTTGGGTTAATTGGATGGAGGTGTTGGTTGTGCTCGAAGTGCTCTGATCCCTTGTGGTTGTAAAGTAACAATTAGTATCATCCCCACCGTTATTTTGAACACACTGATAGAAGTTAGAAAGTACGTCAATGTTTTCAAATGCTAATAAGCAGCTACTGGCACTTTCACTATCATCGTTGATGAGATCTTCGAGAGCACAAGATGCAATCCCCAGAGTACTGCCAAAATCTGGGTTTATCCCCGTAGGTACACCAGCGGAGTCGTTATCCGAGCGTTGGTACCTCACACTACCCATTATGCGAGGTAATAAACCTGAGCGTCCGATTTCTTTGAACTTTTTATTTGCTGCTAACGCGTCTTGACTAGCAAGCCATTCAGGGTCATTTTTGGCGGCTTGTTGGTACGTTTCCAAGAGATTTTCTGCTTTGGCTGTATTGATGTTTAGAATATTTAGAATAGCGAGGGAGCAGATTACGGCCTTAAGACAAAAACTAAGTGGGCTTTTATTATACATTTTGTGTCCCGATATTATGCTGTAAGAAGATTGGCATAGATTAGCCTATCGACTGAACTATAAGTGGCTTGTGGCTTTTATGAAAGTCCTTTCGATAAGTTTATATATTAATCTAAAAACCTCATTCGAATCACTAAAACCGGTACACGTGATTGAAGTAAATAGAAAAATTTAAGAAATGGCCATCTGCGCACTTTATCGCTATTCGATGTGTCAGCATCCAGCAACGCAACAGCCTAGGAGACGGCGTATGCTAAATATGTAAATCAACAAACAAGGCAATTAGTGTTTAAAATGCCCAAGGTTTGAGCTGTCTTTAGGCTTATTTTATGCAAATCAGGACATTTAAATATAGCATCATGCGACGGCTGGAAATTAAACAAAAGATAGGGTAGATTGGTCCATGACCACGGCAGATAGATTTGTTTAGGATATAAAAAAAGGATTTTCCATCCCACATATTGTCAAAATAGGGCAATAGAATAGTAGGAATTTGTAATCAACATTTGGCTTATTTATCGCCGTATGCACTATTATTAGCGTATGCCTGATCAAATGTGGCCTCTACAGTTCTGTCAATAATAATAAGAAAAAGGAATTTTAATCCAGATGTATGCCAGCGCGAAAGTAGACGTGAAGATACAGACGGTGGTTGATCTGTTGCAAGCGCGCGCGCGAATGCACCCTGATAGAGTCGTTTATACTTTCTTGTCCGATGAGAAAGAGGTGACGCGTTCACTCACCTACGGTGAGCTCGATCAAATGGCTAAAGCGGTTGCCGTGCGACTTGCAGATATGAATGCGTTTGGTGAAAGAGCCTTGATGCTGTATCCCTCCGGCATTGATTTTATCGTCGCTTTTTTCGGTTGCCTTTATGCGGGTGTTGTTTGTGTACCCGCTTACCCTCCTCGAAAGAATCAAAACTTAGAGCGTCTGCATGGGATTATCGATGATTGCCAGCCTAGCATTATCTTAACCACCAGCAATGTGATGAACGCGGCAGAACCCTTGCTGCANCATAAGGACAGCCTCAAGTGGTTGATGAGCGATACGGTTTTGCCAGAAGAGGCGGCTGAATATCGCTATGTCGATATCGATATCGATGACGCTAAGGGGTTAAGGGCAAATCGTGGTATTAATGGCGAAACATTAGCACTGCTACAATACACCTCAGGTTCCACTAACACCCCTAAAGGCGTCATGGTCTCTCATCGCAATTTGCTGCAGAACCAAGCCATGATGAGTGAAGCATATCATCTTCAAAGCGATACGGTTTTCGTTAGCTGGCTACCTTTATTTCATGACATGGGTTTGATAGGTGCAACGCTGCATCCGCTTTATATCGGTGTGTCTGCGGTGCTAATGTCGCCCACTTCTTTTTTGCAAAGCCCGGTCCGATGGTTGCAGGCCATTTCTGATCATAAGTCCGTGTGTAGCCTAGCGCCTAACTTTGCCTTTGANTTGTGTGTCAAGCAGATTANCGACGAGCAAAAAGCAGGGCTGGATTTGTCAGGTTGGCAATGGGCCCTTTCGGGAGCNGAAGTCGTTCGTTCCAGTACGATGGATGATTTCAGTCAACGGTTTGCGGATAACGGATTTAGGCGGGAGGCGTTCTGTCCTACTTATGGCTTAGCAGAAGCCACTCTTTTCGTTTCCGGAGGCAGTGCGATAGGAGAGAACAAGCAGAATGTGTTGGTTACCAAACAGGTATCAGCAAAACAGTTACAGCTTAATCGAATAACGGATGCAACGGATAAAGAGGTAGCGAAGGGGACTGCTATCCAGATTGTAGGTAATGGTTACCCCACACTGGATGGTCAAGTAGTCGTCGTGGATGTAAAGACTAAAAAACGGTTGGCAGACCGCGAGGTGGGGGAAATTTGGGTTAGCGGTTCTCATGTGGCGAAAGGGTATTGGGGGAAGTCTCGTGACACGCAAGAGATTTTTAATGCCTATATACGTGGTGAAGAGGATGGTACTCACGCTGAGGATGGGCCTTATCTACGCACTGGCGACTTAGGCTGTTTACTAGANGGTTCGCTCTTTATCACCGGTCGTGAAAAAGATCTTATCATTATTCGAGGCCGAAACCATTATCCACAGGATATTGAACACACGGTGCAGTCGGCTCATGGGAGCCTAAAAGTGGACGCCGGAGCGGCTTTTACTGTTGAGATTGAGGGCGAAGAGCAGTTGGTTATTGTTCAAGAGCTGGATCGGCAGCACTGGCGCAGTCTTGATCGGCTACTTAAGAAAGAGGATATCGTATATAAGATAAGAAAGGCGATTGCAGAAAAACACGNAATACAACTCTATTCCCTCNGTTTTCTACAACCAGGTAGAGCCTTAAAAACCTCTAGTGGGAAAATTAAACGTCGTGCTAACAGGCAAGCCTATCAAAATAAGACACTGGCATTATTACAAGAAATTAAGCGCGAAACTGTCTATCAAAGCCCCGCCGATGAGCAGGTGCCGCCATTCGACCGGCTNGCGTTTATGGCGTTGGCTGNAGAGGANCAGCTAGCGCATTTGTTGCAATATCTGTCGCAACATATTGCGATGGTGGTCAATGTATCCAAAGGATCAGTTATAGAAAGCTCCTCCTTGGTTGGTTTGGGTTTCGATTCGATTTTGATGGCGCAATTGGCAAGCCGTTTACGGGAGCGGTTTGCCGTTGAACTGCAAGTTCATGATCTAATCGATGTTGAGAGTGTGCAAGACTTGGCGATCCAGGTTTTACAGCAGGTGAAAGCGGGAGCGCATGCATGTGAAAGCATACCTGCCAGTATTCAGCATCGGAATATCCCCCTGTCTTATTCGCAGCAGCGGATTTGGTTCATAGAACAAGTAGCGCCAGGAAACACCGTTTATAACTTAATATCCGGGATGGAGATAGCAGGAGACTTACACAAGGAATTATTGACCCAGGCGTTTGAGGAGATTATCGCTAGACACGAAGTGCTCAGAAGTGTTTTTCGTTCAGAAGGAGGCGTACCCTATCAAGTCATCAATGAGTCGAAGCCCTACCATATCCCTTTTGAGGATCTTAGCTCTCTAGCAGAAAAGGCTAAAACAACCACTATCCAAGGCTTGGCTACCGTAGAGCTGGCTCGCCCCTTTGACTTGGAATCGGGGCCATTATTGCGGGCAAGATTGATAAAGCTTTCACAATCAGCAGGCCACAAACATGTGCTATTGATCGCAGCACATCATATCGTGTCCGATGGTTGGTCCATGGGAATCTTCATCGAGGAGTTGTCGGCTATTTATCAAAGCTTAGTGACCCACGAGGCGGTGAAGCTCAGCAGGCCGACTATTCAATATAAAGATTTCACTCATTGGCAACGAGAAGTTTTAGATGAAGCTGCGTTGGCGTTAGAGGTAGAGTATTGGCGTGATCAGTTGGCAGGCGTACCGGAGCTTGAACTACCCACAGAAAATACCCGACCCCCGGAAAGATCAGGGATAGGCGGGGATGTCCATATCACTATCGGTGCGCAATTGACTCAACAAATAAAACAACTAGGTCGCGACCAGGGCGTAACGTTGTTTATGGTATTGCTGGCAAGCTTTAAGGTGTTGTTGCATCGCTATAGCGGCAGTCATGATATTTGTGTGGGTAGTCCTATTGCCGGTCGTAGTCGATCTGAGTTAGAGCATCTGATTGGTTTTTTTGTTAATACACTCGCGTTACGTACTCACTGTGATGGCGATCTCAGCTTTATTGAATTAGTACAGCGGGTGCGAGAAACCAGCTTGGGTGCCTATGCCCATCAAAACGTTCCTATTGAACGATTAGTTGATGAGTTGGTGGGAAAACGGGATATGAGTTATACGCCCTTATTTCAAATGATGTTTACCTTGCAGAATACGCCCAAGCTAGGAGGAGCTAAAAAAACACAGGGGATTGGTGGGGATGAATTGAGTTTTAGTCCCATCGATATCCATACTCACACGTCTAAATTTGATTTGTCATTGACCGTGGATGAACGCGGCGATGAGCTAAAGGCAATATTTGAGTACAGTGCCGATTTGTTTGATGAGGAGTATGTAGCGCGATTGGCCGGTCATTGGGAAAATATTTTGATCTCCCTGGTAGGCAATCCAGAGCAATCGATTTCCCAACTGAAAATGTTAGGGGATGATGAGCGTCATCATCTAGTGGAAGAATTAAACGACAATATCGCTACCTTTCCTTGGGACGTGAGCCTTCACCCTTTGTTTGAAAGGCAAGTGGCACTCACGCCAGAGGCTATTGCCGTGGTGTATGAGCATGAACAATGGACTTACAGTGCGATTAACGCAAAAGCAAATCAGATTGCCCGACATCTGCAAACATTGGAGGTAGAGAATGAGTCGCTGGTAGGGGTGTCCCTTGAGCGCAATATCGATTTAATTGTAG
>JAESQG010000234.1 GCA_016765265.1 Pseudomonadales bacterium
GGTAGGTGGGATGACAGACATTAGGGGGCGTATCGCCGAGAGCCCTCGCGAAATTGACGCCAACTCCTATGGCTTTTCCGCTTTTAGCTGCTTGGCGATGTTCCGTCGATATTGACTTGGTTAAGACAAAGGTTACTTTTTTGAGTTTAAGTTCCTTGGGTTTGCTCTTATATTGACCAAAGTTATAAAGCAAGGTTTCTAACTGCTGTGCCGCTTGCTTGATATTGGTGGCGCCGTCTTGGCCTTTAACATTGATTTCCGCCACACAGAGTGTCGCGTCTTTGCTATCTGTACTCTTGATAGCTTTAAGGGCAGCAATAAGGGCTTTTTGATAACTGCTAGGGGTGATTTCCTTTTGTTTGCCGAAGCCTGCAAGTAGGACGCGGTTAGCCTTGATGCCGGGAACATGATGTAGTAGTAAGGTCTGTTCATTCTTGCCGGTGAGATCGCCACTCTTAAGTACGCGAGTTATAAATCCCTTGCTGGCTTTGTTAATCGCCTTACCGTTGGCAGACAGACCGCCACCTTCATACACTGGAATGAGTATGCAAGCGGATGGGAGGGTATCGGTGTTAATGGATTTTAAAGTGAAGTTCATAGTTAACCTTACGAAACAATTGAACGATAATGGTCAATTACCCGACCCGTGATAAGATGAGCTAGAATCCACCATAGCGCTAGAACGTTATGTAGTTTATATCTAAAATAGTGTAATGGCGACCTTCGTTCAGTGTTAATGGTTTTGTGGTTTTCAAGTGCACGCCACAAAAGAAATGCAAATATAATAGGTTTTTGAGTTTGATTATATACCGCTATATTTCGCGACAACTACTTTCCACAACCCTGGCCGTTAGTTTTATTCTTGTTCTAATCTTAGTCAGCGGGCGTTTTATCAAATATATGTCTCAGGCGGCGGATGGACGTATCGCCGGTGAAGTGTTGTTTGCGCTCATGGCCTATCGACTACCTGAATTTCTGCAAATGATCTTGCCATTGGGTTTGTTCTTAGGGATTTTACTTTCTTATGGACGACTCTACGTTGAGAATGAAATGGTTGTTTTGTCTGCTTGCGGCATTAGTCAAACTCGAATAACACTGATGACTTTGGTGCCTTGCGTGGCCATGATGATGGTGGTGGCTTGTTTAAGTCTGTATTTGGCTCCTTTGGCGGGGGCCAAATCAGATGCCATATTGTGGCATAACTCTAATCAATCGCGCTTTGAGTTATTAACGCCAGGGCGTTTTCATAGCAATTCGAAGAAAGATAAAGTGACTTATGCTCAAGGGCTCTCTGCTGATCGAAAACGCATGGAAAATGTGTTTATTGCTGAGGACAAAAGCGATAAATCCATTGCCATTTTTGCCAAAAGCGGTGTCCGACGCATCGATAAGGAGACTGGCTCACAGTATTTAGAATTACGGGACGGCTATCGTTACGAAGGTGTGCCGGGGTCTTCAGCCTTTCGTATTATTGAATACGACTCTTATCANTTACAGATTACCGCACCTGATTCACATGTAGCCGAAAAAAAAATAAGAGTCACCTCCACCGAAGCATTGATAAGCAATCCATCNATATTAGCAAGGGCTGAGNTGCAGTGGCGGATNGCATTGCCGTTATTGGTGCCCATAGTTGTGTTGTTNGCGATACCATTAAGTAAAGTGAATCCACGCCAGGGACGTTACCTAAAATTGTTGCCGTCGATTTTGGTGTATCTTTCTTACCTCGCGCTATTAATCGCCGGTAAATCGGCTATTGAACAAGGCAAGATTCCACCTGAAATCGGTTTGTGGTGGGTGCATATTATGTTCTTTTGTGTGGCAATTCTGTCTCACGCTTGGCCCTGGATTCGAATGAAGCNGAAGCAGCGACAAGTGGAAGCAATAAAGTCTCGATACCCTAAGGTTGTTGAGGGAGCCAGTTGATGCGGATACTGGATATTTATATTAGCAAAACAATATTATTGTCGATTATTGTTGTGGTTGCTGGGTTAGTGGGGCTTGACCTGGTGTTCGCGTTTGTGGATGAGTTGGAGGATGTTCAGCGAGAATATCAATTGCAACAGGTGTTGATCTATGTGGTTACCACCATTCCCCGTCGGCTCTATGAATTTACCCCTGTGGGTACATTGATCGGTTGCNTGGTNGGTTTGGGTATACTGGCAAATAATAGCGAATTAGTNGTAATGCGNGCGGCCGGTATGTCAATATATTCTATTGTACTATCGGTATTAAAACCGGTGTTTGTGATCGTGCTGGGAGCGCTTTTACTGGGCCAATTTGTCGTGCCGTATATGGAGCAAATAGCCCAGGGGCAGCGGGCCTTGCATCAAGGTGGTGGCACGGTATTGCGTATTAAACACGGTAATTGGCATCGCGAAGGCAACGATTTTATTCATGTGAATGCCATTGAACCGAACGGGGTCATGCACGGCATCACTCGCTATCACTTTGACGATAAGCATCGTATGTTGAGTACTAGCTTTGCCCGACGGGCTATTTTTCANGGNNANNGNTGGTTTGTGGANGATAAAAAAATTACCTACTTTGAGAAAGGCGANACGAGATCAGAAACGGTAAAGTCATCTTATTGGGATAGCCAACTAACCCCCCAATTATTGACGGTGGTGGTGTTGGAGGCTGATGATTTGTCGATTACTGGTTTATATCGATACGCCCAGNATTTGATGTCCCAGGGTTTAAGTTATAAAGTTTATATGCTTTCTTTTTGGAAAAAAGTATTCCAGCCCTTGGCCACTATTACAATGGTGATAGTGGCGGTGTCTTTTATATTCGGCCCTTTGCGATCTGTGACGATGGGATTTCGAGTTATGGTGGGCGTAGTAACAGGGTTATCGTTCAATTATTCTCAAGAGCTACTGGGACATGTCAGTATCGTATTTCACGTGTCACCGGTATTGGCCGCAATTATTCCGGTGCTATTCTTTTTGACCATGGGAATCTTTATTTTAAGCCGCGTAAAATAGTCGCTATCTTTTGCCAGTGTTGACAGCGACGGCTCTACGGACTGATTTTTTTTTTAGGATAAATGTAGCTGAGAGACTGGCTTAGCTTTGGTGCTTGGCCTAATTGGTATCGATAAATTGCCTGATACGTCATAATATTCTGCACATAATTCCGAGTCTCAGAAAAAGGAATGGTTTCAATCCATATATCCCCTTTGATGACCTGGTCTGTAGGGCGCCAGCGTTTTACTCTGTGAGGTCCTGCATTATACGCGGCAGTGGCTAAAACAATATTGCCGTTAAATTTTTTCACCAGTTCGCTTAAGTAGGCGGTGCCGACTTTAATATTTCGGCGCGGGTCTAATAGACTTTGCTCACCCTTGTAACGTAGACCGAGCTTTCGGGTGGTCTGTTTTGCTGTGGCAGGCATTAATTGCATCATCCCTAAAGCACCAGCGGGCGAACGTGCATCGGGCATAAACGCACTTTCTTGGCGAATTACGGAAAATACCCAAGCGCTATTCAAACCCAGTTTACGGGCATAGTAGGCGATTGTGTCATGGTAGGCNCGGGGGAAACGCAAATCGAGATTGTCCAGATGGCTTGAGCTGGATGCGGTCAATATGGCTTGGTTATGCCATCCCCACAGTTCCGCTAGTTTCGCCGCCGTACTTTTTTCGCTAGCCTCAAAATTTTGAATGGTGAAGTACCATTCGCTGCGTGCGTCTGCCAATCGCCCTAANATATAGAGTTCTCTCGCTCTNTGTATTCCTCGTTTGGATTCTATTGTTGCTAGCTCGCTGTCATGAAATGATGGGGTCATCGCGTTTAAACTGAGTGGTTTTTGCAATCGTTCACTGGCCAAGAAGCTGTAATAATTCCGGTCAGNGGAGATGGATTCATAAATTCTTTTTGCTTTGTTCAGATAACTGTTCGTTTTGTGCGTGGCACTGGTGACTAATTCGAAGTCTAGCGAATTGAGGGGCTCGTTTTTGATAATCGCGACAAAGTGATTGTGTACGGCTAAAGGATCGATGGGTGAGGAGTAGGGGTTCGGTTTTAGCGGTTGTTGATCCTTTATAAAGTAGTTCTCTACAGCGAGCTGGCCTGCGATTTTTTCCAAAGAGACTGCTGCCCAATATTGCCATTGAGTATTTTGAGCTTTGTCATAAGGTAGAAGGGTGATCCAGTGGTAGACGTCGGCCCAGCGCCCTTGCTGAATGGCTAGCCGGATCCGCCTTTGGTGGATGTCATAATCTTGAAACTCTAAATCTACTTTTTGTAACCAAGCATCAGCATCGGGATGATACTTGTACGCCATNAATTTGGCGACCTTTAGATTAAAGTCGTTCAATTCATCTGAGGTGAACTGGAACTTGTGTTGATATGTTGGCCATAGGCTTATAGCAAGCGCTGGGTCTTTACGCAGTAACCGATATAAACCGTAGAGAATAATCTCTCGGGTTTTTANATCATCCGTCGTAAATTTATTGATGTTGTTAAGTTTTTTGGGTCTGCTTCGTATGGATTTCCAATCCAGTACTTTTCGCCTGTCTTCTGCCGTGTTGAGTGATCGGCTAAGGTATGTGGCCAGTTGGGTGTTTCCCTTATTGATNGCTAGAGCAATGCGCTGCCATAGGACCTCATCATTGTAATCGTCTGTTTTCCTCCATACTTCAAAAAGTTGATTGCAGTTTTTGTGCTGCGACTTTCCTACCAGCCACAAGTCTTTGGCTCCCTTTAGCGCTTCTAGTTTGTTGTCTGTTTGATACTGCGCCCATCGATAGTGACAATTATATTGCGCAGAAGAGGTGGGAGAGTAGGCGTCGATATAAGCTTGCCATTGATTGGTTGCCGCCAGATGCCTTAACCAGGCTCGGCGCAAGCGATATCCAAGGGGAGAATCCTGATTGGCATTGATAAAGCTTATGATGTCCTCTTTATCCGCTGTTTTTATATAGCGTCGGTACTCGTAGTAAATTAGATAGGGGAAAAGTGGATAGTTTTGTAATTTGGCTTGTAGTTGATGAAATCGTTTTCTTTGTCCGCTGCGCAATGCTGCAAGCGCCTCTTGGTATTGTTTGCGGGCACTAATGATATCGAGACGAATGAAATTTGTCTCTGGGTTAATAATGTTGGTTTGGTTATAGCTAGCTTCAACGGGTCGAATACTGCTGGTTAGCGAAATTAAAATAACAAAAGTGTAGCTTAACAAAAGATGCAATGACTTTATCCAAGGAGTAGGAGTGTTGTGGCGCTTTCTATTGGGGGATGTTGGTGCAATCAGACTTGATATCATGTTATTTGGACAGCTCTCTACTTCTTTTCAAAATAACCACGTCCTATTAATCTAGCTCATACGAGAAAGTCTAACAGCAAAAGCGGTGATTAAATTTATTT
>JAESQG010000235.1 GCA_016765265.1 Pseudomonadales bacterium
GGATCGGGGTCTAGTGGGTAGCATTAGTACGATTGCAGGTAGCATGGTATGAGTTAGCACAAATGCCACCATCACCCCGAAGGCCGCAATACTGCCCATGTCTCGAAAAGCCGGTGAATCGGAAAAATGCATCCCCATAAAACCGATTGCTGTGGTGACACTGGTCAGAAAAATAGGCAACATATTCTTCTTCATGCTCTCTTCCATTGCATGCAGTTTTGTTTCACCGTTTTGTAGTTGAATAATAAATTGAGTCATTAGATGAATACTATCGGCTACCGCTAACACGAGAATCATCATGGGNGCCGACATNGAAACGGGATTTAATTCCCCGCCCAGGGCAATAAATACACCAAGGGCAATGACGTTGGTGCAGGCTATTAGTATCAATGAGCTGGCCATGGCAGCCAATGATCTTAGCAATAGCGCCAAGATGATAAAGATGACACCAAAAACAATAGGGAGAATTCTCGCCATATCATCCAGGGCCACATTCTGCATGTTGTTGAGTAAGGTGAGTTCGCCGCTGAAGTGAATCTCTAACCCAGGATTACGTGCCAACATGTCTGTGCGCATTTGTTCTGCAAAGGCAGTAATTTCTCTCACCGGTTCAACATTATCGTCAGGCATGGCTACCGTAACGATAATGGACGCAACATCCCCTTTCTTGGACACAAATATTTGCGACAGTATTTCGTCCTGCAATGCAAAAGTGCGAATATCCGCGAGTTTTTCATCTGACAGCCATTCGTCTTTTGGTACCAAATAATCAACTATAAAGGAATCGTCTTGGCCAAAGGTTCTTTGGTAGTTCGACAAGGAGTCGACCCGAATGCTGTAGGGCATTTGCCAAGAAATATCGGTAAACTCTTGCAGCATTGCAAGCATGTCCGTGGTGAAGACATTACCGTTGGGTACTNTTATAAAGATCATCAGCTTTTCGGATTGAATGTACTCATCCTGCAGCGCGTTGCTCTGCAAAAATTGAGGGTTATCGTCATCAAACATGGATTCGGGATTACCGTCTACCGCAAGATCGGGTAGGTGTACACCCGCGAGAGCAACACAGATAAGGCTTAGAATGAGTAGCGGGTTACGGAATTTTAATAACAAGGGAACCAGACGATTGACCAACATAGACACTCCTTCAGGGGGGTAAAAGCAAAAAGCGCACATCAAAATGCTTGCTAGTAAACTTAATATATACCCCCTTCCGGAATGCTTCATACTATGACTATTTTTGGCCTAATTTGATCTGAAATTAGGTCTCGCCACGGAATAAATGATCGGTTATTGATCGTATAAGTGTGTTTGAACCCCATCGTAACTAGGTATTTTCGTCGNGGAATTTTNANTATTTTANAGGCTGGGGTAGGGAGGTTTAAGGATNCCGGGACTTTGGCTTCTCTATCTTAGGTCTNGCGGNTTGTGTGCTAGGAGTGAATTAAAAGTTCAAGCAGCGCCTTTTGAGCGTGTAATCGGTTTTCTGCCTCTTGCCAAACAACACTGCGACTGTCGTCTAACATATCCACACTAATCTCTTCACCTCGATGGGCCGGTAAGCAATGCATAAATAACGCGTCTTTGTCGGCGAGATCCATTAGTGCCGGATTGACCTGATAGTTGGCGAAGGCTTTAGCGCGGTTATCTTGCTGGTCTTCCTGGCCCATGCTGGCCCAAACATCGGTAACTACGAGATGTGAACCGGCGACGGCGTCTTCTAAATTGTTAATGATTTGAGCGTGGGTTTTATTTTTTTCAAGCAGTGTTTTATTGGGCTCGAATCCCTTTGGGCAACTGATGCGTAATTCAAAATCAAACTGCTTTGCAGCGTTGATGTAGGAGTTGCACATATTATTTCCGTCGCCTACCCAGGTGACGNTTTTNTTTTNNATGCTGCCTCGTTCTTCNAANAAGGTNTGCATGTCGGCCAANAGCTGGCAGGGATGATAGTCATCGGTTAGTGCATTGATNACCGGTACCGNNGCNTATTGTGCAAAAGTTTCGATTATNCTGTGTCCGAAGGTTCTTATCATGATGCAGTCCACCATGCCTGATAACACTCTTGCGGTATCTTCAACGGGTTCGCCTCGACCTAGTTGGGTGTCTCTAGAAGAAAGGAAAATAGCGTTGCCGCCGCTTTGTGTCATTGCCGCTTCAAAAGAAACGCGAGTTCTAGTGGATGATTTTTCAAAGATCATGGCTAATGTGCGATTTTTGAGGGGTTCAAAAAGCGTGTGTTCTTTTTGAATTTTCTTCAGCTCTATGGCTCGAGTCATTAGCTGATTGAGTTCGGCTGGTGTTAAATCCAATAATGTTAAAAAATGTCTTACCGCCATGGCTAAATTCCTCCTGGCCGGATTTCGTTTTTGTTCTTAACGAATTGCTTTTAAAAAATATGAAAGCCTAATGAAAAAAGGGACATTAGGCGTAATGTTTGCGTATAGTTCTTTTTTATGAGATGGGGTGAGAAGATCAGCTATCTTCGGGCCGAGGTACTTGTCGATCGTCACCAACAAATGCTTTGATCAGACGACAGACTGAATCGACAATTAAATCCGCTTCTTCTTCAGTAATAATGAGGGGAGGCAATAATCGAACCACACTATCCGCTGTGACATTGATGAGTAGTCCTTGCTCCTTGGCAAGTGGCACTAATGCGCCGCAGGGTTGGTTAAGTTCGATACCAATCATTAAACCTTTACCGCGGATACTATTACAGTAGTCTGAACCACCAAGTTGTTTTTTAAATTCTGTGCGCATTCGTTCTCCCATTTTATGGGCGTTATCCATGACACGGTCTGATTTGAGGGTTTCAATCACTGCCAGGGCTGCTGCGCAAGCTAAGGGGTTACCACCGTAGGTGGAACCGTGGTTGCCTGGTTGTAAGGTTTTAGCCGCTAAGCCACGCGCCATACAAACACCAATAGGCATCCCGTTCCCGAGTCCCTTCGCCGTTGTGACNACATCGGGAAGAATGCCATAGTGCTGATAGGCGAAGAACTTGCCGGTGCGACCATTACCACTTTGAATTTCATCTAGAATTAACAGCCAGTTATTTTGGTCGCAGATATCTCGCAATTGTTTAAGGTAATNGTCATCGGGGCAATTGATGCCGCCTTCACCTTGAATCGGCTCAACTAAAATAGCGACTACATTTTTGTTGTTCTCGGCAACGCTTTTTATTGAGCCCACATCATTGAAAGGAACTCTGACGAAACCGCTCACCAGAGGCTCAAACCCCGCGTGGACCTTGCGGTTGGCCGTGGCACTTAATGTGGCTAAAGTTCTACCGTGGAANGAGCCATCCATCACAATAATATTAGGTGTATCGATACCATGATTATGACCATGGAGGCGGGCAATTTTCATGGCGCACTCCACCGCTTCAGCGCCAGAGTTGCCGAAGAAACAGGATTCCATACCGGATAATTGAGTCAGTTCCAGTCCCAGTTGTGTTTGCAGAGGAATGTTGTAGATGTTCGAGGTATGTACGAGCTTACCTGATTGATAGTTGATTGCTTTGGTCACTGCGGGATGACAGTGGCCCAACCCGACGACACCAATGCCTGCGAGGGCATCGAGATATTTATTGCCATCAGTATCAAATAGCCAGACACCTTCGCCACGCTCGAATGCGACGGGCAATCTATTGTATGTCGGCATGAGTGGGTTTACGGTGTTAGGGTTGGTAGCCATTATCTGTATCCTCTCTTGCTTGGCCAAGATGGTATTTGTTTAGGTCNTGTAAAACCGGTCATGTAAAACCAGCGTATGTTTATTAGATGAGCGTTACTGAAGTATTGCCGTATATGCTGGAACTGTAAAACAAACTGTCTGAAAACGAAAAAAGGCAGCTCTAGCTGCCATTNATTTAGNTGCATGATAGCCTTGTTTGATGCCCGAGGCAAACTTGCTGTATTCCGGTTCGCAGAGCAAATTAAGAGGTAGGCTGGATAGCTTCGAGTGGCTTAAAATANGATAANAGCNTGTCAAAAAAAGATTATATTATGTCGAAATCAGATCATCCTTTAACTAAATNAGATCAATCTGCCTCGTCGGCTATCGAATTAGGTATGTTTGCTAGCCGGATGGAAGCGGTGTGTGANGAGATGGGCGCCAATTTNCAGCACGCTGCATTTTCCCCCAATATTAAAGACCGGTTAGATTTTTCCTGTGTTGTTTTCGGACCTACTGGCGAGTTGTGTGCCCAGGCGGCNCATATCCCCGTTCATTTGGGCAGTATGGCTTACGCAATGAGTCGCATTGTTGAAGGCATTGACTGGGCCGACGGCGATATGTTGGTGCTAAATGATCCGTTTTTAGGAGGGACCCATCTGCCAGATGTGACTATGGTCGCGCCTCTCTTCATCTTTTGCCATGACCAGGGTTGTTCCCGATTGGTAGGCTTCGTGGCGAACCGTGCGCATCATGCCAATATCGGTGCGGATAGCCCTGGGTCCATGCCTTTATCTAGCTGCCTAGATGAAGAGGGGATTATTATTCCTCCCAGCCACATCATTCGCCNGCACCAACTGCAAAGCGATGTGCTCCGCTTGCTGTTAGGGGATAGCCAACAAGGGGATAGCCAACAAGCCGGTAAGCAAGCTAGAAAAGAGGTGCTGGATTTAAGTGATTCGAGGCTAGGAGATTTTTCTGCACAAGTGAGTGCGAATCGTGTGGGAGTGGAGCGTTTAACAAAGCTAATTGAAAGTTTGAATGTCAATCGCTACCTCTCCAATCTTGATGAGCTGAATGACTATGCGGAGCGCATTGCTTCTGCGGTGTTGCATGATATTCCAGACGGACGATATTGTTTTCAAGATGTGATGGACGACGATGGCCAGGGCGAGGATCTGGTACTTGTTAATTTAACTTTAATCGTGGAGGGTGATGAGGTCGTGGTGAATTTCGATGGTTCTGCTGCACAAGTGAAAGGTAATATTAATTGCCCTTTATCCGTGGCTGCCGCTGCGGTGTATTATGTGTTTCGTTGTCTTATGCCCGCTTATACTCCTGCCTGCTTTGGTGCTTTTCGAAAAATTCGTATAGAGGTACCAAAGGGTTGTTTTCTTAATGCAGAAAGACCGGCCGCCGTGGTAGCTGGGAACGTAGAAACGAGTACACGAGTGGTTGATGTGGTGTTGGGTGCTTTGGCCCAAGCGATACCNGACCGGATTCCCGCAGCAAGCCATGGCAGTATGAATAATGTCGCCATGGGCGTTTCGGGTAAATGGGATTATTACGAAACCATTGGTGGGGGAATGGGGGCGCATCGATTAGCAAACGGTATAAGTGGGGTGCAAACTCACATGACGAATACGCTCAATACGCCTATTGAAAGTTTGGAAATGCATTANCCTTTGCGAATAAAACATTATGGATACCGCAATAATTCTGGCGGTGCTGGATTATTTAACGGGGGTGATGGGATTATTCGAGAATTTGAGTTTTTAACAGCAGCCAGCGTAACGCTACTCACTGAACGACGAACCCGTTCACCATGGGGTTTGGCAAAAGGTAAACGGGGAAAGTCGGGAGTGAACAGCCTCAACGGTAATAAACTGTCTGCTAAAGTNCAGCTAAGTGTAAAAAAAGGTGATTGTCTACGCATAGAAACCCCCGGCGGTGGTGGCTATGGGATGAAATGATAATTGGTATATTAATGACTAGCTGGTAGAATACAGTTATTCCTAGATTCTAAAGAACGCGGTTAAACCCCACAAATTAAGGTGATATATGGAAACCATCGACGTCATTAAAGAGCAGATCACAAAAAACCCTATTATCCTCTATATGAAAGGGTCTCCTCAATTTCCTCAGTGTGGATTTTCCAGTCAATCAGTAGAAGCGCTGATGGCCATAGGCGAGCCTTTTGCCTTTGTCGATATATTGGATAACCCCGATATCCGTCAGGAATTACCAAAGTTTGCAAACTGGCCTACCTTTCCTCAATTATGGGTTAAGGGTGAATTAGTGGGAGGTTGCGATATTATTGTGGAGATGGTCCAGAATGGCGAGTTAGCGCCATTGATAAAAGAGGCATCGCCTGAATTGCCTGAGAAGAAAGAAGGTGAGGATAGCGTTGAGTAGAGAGGTATCCAGTTGAAACAAAAAAAAAGGGCTTCTTATGAAGCCCTTTTTTTTGTTCGTACGCTATAGCTAATCCGCCGTCTCAACCTATTTCCCCTTTTACGGTGCTTTTCCCGTGTAGGTACCCTAGTCTTAATATTAGTATAAATGAATAAGGGTTTTTAAATTGAGACAATTACTTCATGTTTAATCTGCTTATGGGCAAGGCAAAAAGGTGTAAGAGCCGAATCTTAATGTTAATGGTTTTTGCCATAGTTTCTCCAAATGGACTGGCAGAAAAGATAATAGATGATGTAAAGCTGAGTGGTTACGGGAGCTTTACATACCAAGTGTCAGATGACGAAGTAGGTTATGGTGCGGGAAAAGACGTTGATGGCATTAATGACAATGGCAGCTTTAATGGTAGCAAAATTGCGTTTAACTTGCTGGTGCCTGTATCGGAAAAACTCGAGGTTAAAACTCAAATAATTGCAGTTCACGAGGTTGATGATTTTGANCTTAAAATCGATTGGGCTTTTGCGCTGTTACAATTTGACTCCTTTGATCTGCGTGTGGGAAAAATTAAATATCCCGTGGGNATGTTCAATGAATTCATTGATACGGGTTATGCTTANAATTGGATAACGCCACCTCAAGTCATTTATTCAGAATTAGGTAGAGCGGGCATGGGAACCGGTGGCCCGATTATCGGCCCACAAGCAACGCGAGAATCTTTTATCGGCGTAGATTTATCACGTGTAGATGAATTGGGTAGTGTGACGCTGAGTCAGGACTATTTTCTTGGTCAAGTGGACCTTGAGGACATGTCTATCATAGAGCTTATGGGCATCAATATCTCGGCAAAGATATCGAATCTTATTGAAATCAATGCCTCTTACTACCAGGGTAACATGGCCCTAGATGATACAACGGATGCCATGTTTGACGCGATGAACAAACAGCGACATTCTGCCTTTTTAATNGGGNTGAAAACTCGATTCGGTAAATGGGAAGTGTTAGCAGAAGCTGCGAAGGTGGAGATGGATGTTGTCGGTATTCCAGCAGGGATGATGGTGGCAATGTTCGATGAAATGAAAGAGTCAAATTCCTATTACGTTACACTTTCTTATCAGTTTAGTGATGTACTGCTTCCTTATGTTAGCCTAGAAGCGCTGAAAAAAGGGAAAGATGAAACACGAGACNAGCAAACCACAACTATGATTGGTCTCCGGTGGGACTATCACGAAAAAGCCGCAATGAAATTTGAAATTAGNAANATAGAAACCGATGNAGGCAACGGGCTTTTTAGNAATNAACCGGNCGANAATGTAANTATTGNGGGAGTGAGTTTNGATTACATTTTTTNANNAATCNCAATNNNNATACAAATTGAAAAACTATGTTTAATTTAGATAAANCAAAANNCTCNNGTGNNGGAAANNCANNAANGNTGTGGATNTGTTGTTGGTCTCTNTGTGCNGCACTGTTTTNCACNNNCTTTGCTCATGCTGAAAGTGATCGAATCGCTATTATCATTAACGAGGACTTAAAAGGTCTTAAGCTTGGGCGTAAGGAAATTATTAATCTGTATAGCGGTCGTAAACGAAAGGTGATCGATGGAAATATAGTTAACCTGTACGAGACTGGTGAAAAAGAACTGAAAAATATTTTTCTTTCTGAGGTGTTGGGTATGTCTGTCAGGGAGTATCATCTAATTTGGGCAAGACATTTATTTTCGGGACGTTTTAAACAACATACTAAGCTTTATTCAGATAATGATATCATTGCTGCTGTTAATGCTAATCCTGGTTCTATTGGTTATGTCTTCGAGGATTCAGTGCAGGAAATTTCCCACGTACTATTTTATTTCGACCCCGCTTCCTCGCATGGAATAAAAGTTAATTAGTCCAAGCGACTGTTAACTTGAAAATTAACGCGCCGCGGCCTCTCTTCAATAATAAATCTTATTCTCTCGCAACGTTCTCCATCAACTACCTAGTCTCCATCAACTACATGGCCTCCATATTCTTAATGACCTTATTCAAATAATGTAGGAAGCTAGTTTGATCATCAAGGGGAACCCCCTCTAAAGCACCTTGATAAAAATCAGTGATGGGCGACTGTAGATTATTCCATAGAGTGCGACCTTTTGGCGTTATCTGTATTAACTTGGATCGTTTGTCTTTAGGATTAGCCACTTTTTTTATATATTTTTTTCGTAACATAAGATCTAAAGTGCCGGTTAAGCTCTGCCGACTTACCAGTAGATACTCTGTTAATTCCCCCACCGATATACCGCCTTCCTCAATTACCTGGTTACGATGAAACACGCCCAGGACTGACCATTGCTGCGTGGTCACACCAAAATCATCGAGAGCGGCGGTTCCCTTTTTATGGAGTAAGTTAGCGCTTTGAAATAATCGAAAAAATAAACGATTACTGACTACGGAATAAGGTTCATCTGATGATTCCATGGGGTTATCGTTTTCTCTTTTGTTTATCTAAGCTAGTGGGTTTATATAATTGCTGGGTTTATGTATGCCAATA
>JAESQG010000236.1 GCA_016765265.1 Pseudomonadales bacterium
GGTGTTGTAAACTCCCATACCAGGTGCAGCCATATGTCCAGTCAAAGAGGCTGTATTGATAATATGCCCACCTTCTCCATGGGATTTAATTCGATTTACAAAGGTCATCACGCCGTTAACCACGCCGCCTATATTGACTCCTAAAACCCAGTCCCAGTCTTTATAGGACACTTTATCCATAGAGCCGCCGGAGGCAACGCCAGCGTTATTACAAAGAATATGAATGTTCCCAAAATGTTTCTCAACCTTTTCGGCAGCTTGCTCCATTGCAACTCGATCAGTGACATCTACTTGCACGCCTAACACATCGGCGCCTTTAGTTTTTAGCTTTTCAACTGCCTTATCTAATTGTTTTTGTTCTATATCGGCAATGACAACTTTAACTCCCACATCTGTCAGCGCCGAGGCAATTCCAAATCCGATACCACTGGCGCCACCTGTGACAAACGCGACCTTATCTTTGAGTTCCTTCATGGGTCTTCTCCTTGTGAGTTCAAGACGAGATAACCATAAACCAAATAATAAGGTCTCGCAATTTTGTGCATGGTGTTATCGAAACTTGGTGTTATCGAAACAGCGATGGCGAACAGTCATTTGAGGACGGCCAAAATACATCATCGATCACTGCGAATATAAAAGGCATCGTGAATGAGTGTCTCCAGATCCCACTGGATAGCGGTATTCACTCATGGTCTGTTGAATAGAATAAGAATGCTATTCAGACAATAGAGTGGTGTAGGAGAAGGAGGTAGGTATCTAGGTAGGTATCTAGGTAGGTATCATAGTCAAAATTTTTCGTTTATTCTGGCGGGCAAAATGGTTGCCGATAATTTCGGCATACTAAGGTATTCTTGAGTTGCGTAATTAGGGAATTAAGTATGAAAGCTTTGGTGGTAGGTGGAACCGGTCCGACAGGCCCCTTTCTTGTTAATGGACTAATACAAAGAGGCTATGAGGTCACCATTCTCCATAGAGGGACGCACGAATTAGATGAAACTCCAGAAGAGGTGGAGCATATCCATGTTGATCCGCATTTTCGAGAAACACTGGATGAAGGCTTAAAAGGGCGCCACTTTGATGTAGCGATTGCTACTTATGGGCGAATCAGGATTGTAGCTGAAGCCCTAATTGGCAAAACGCCTCGGCTTATTGCGGTGGGTGGTACTCCCAGTATTCGGGGTATGGTCGCTCCTGCTGCCACTTTTCCCCCCGGAATGCCGATTCCTGCTCCCGAATCTGCCCAGCGGATTGAGACGAGAGAGGAATTGGGTTTTGGTTTCTTAATTCGTCAAACCGAAGATGTGGTTTTGCAAGGACAAAAGGATGGCCATTACGATGCAACTGTATTTCGATACCCTTTGGTTTACGGTCCTAATGAAATCAGCTCCTTTGAATGGCTCATAATGAAGCGCGTCCAAGATAAACGGCGAGAAATTATTTTACCAGAAGGAGGTTTGAGTATTATATCGCGGGGATANGGTGAAAATATGGCTCANGCGATTTTGCTGGCAGTGGATCAGCCATCGATATCTGCAGGGAAAATCTATCATTGCGCCGATGAACAACAATTAAGCCTTGCACAGTGGGTCCAAGTGATTGCTAAATCCATGGATTGGGAATTTGATATTTATGGCGTCCCTGATGCAGTGGCGTANACCGCGAGAGAGNTTTTCCCNATTGGNACTTCTGCCTATCATCAAATGATGGATATTTCTCAGCTCAAAGCGGATCTTGGGTATAGAGATGTAGTGCCTGCTCTAGAGGCACTACCGCGTACCGTAGAATGGTTGTTGAAACACAAGCCAAACAATGACGGTAAATTTGAAAAACGCAAAGATCCCTTACAGTACGCCACCGAAGATGCCCAGATTGCAATACAGAAAGAAGCTTGGGGACGTTTGCAGGCGGTTGAGCACAGAGTTAAAAGTACCCGACATAATTATGCACACCCTAAAAAGCCTAGTCTTGAAAAGGATCATCGCAATAGATAATGGTAGGTGTTTTGTGATGTTATTAGGTTGCACCGCAACCTCGTAGAAGTGTGCAAAGAGTGTAGAGGAGTAGAAATGAAGGCAATGTCGTTAAGTCTGTTAGTTAAAGCTGTAATCGCCGGTTCGTTGTTGATAATGAGTCAAGCCTGTCTCGCCCACGGTGGCGTGGGGATGGTAGAAGGGCAATGCATAATCCAGATGGGGAATCTAGAGGCCCGCTTTACCGGATATCAGCCCATCTCCCGGGGTAACGAGGAGTTTTGCGATGATATGCCTGATNTNACNAACAGTATATTTGTTCTNAATTTTATCCATGATGTCCTAAAAATCATGCCTCTTGATTTTCGTATTATTCGTGATGAGAAAAACTTCGGTTTAACCGCTACCGAAGACGATATTCTGACCTTGGGTGATCTCAGTTCGGTGACGGAATATTATCAATCGCCGATTCTGTACGAGGATGGNATGGTTAAATTTCAGCATGAATTTTCTAAAGCAGGGATATACATTGGTATTATTACTGCACAGCACCCNTCTCAAAATCTCATCTATAAGGCGGTTTTCCCCTTTCGTGTAGGTGCGATAAATTATTCGGATTATTGGCCGTTATTTGTTCTTGTTTTGGTGGCATTACAAGTTATGTATAAACGTACCAGTCGTAAAGTCGGTGAAGTTGTAGAGTCAACATAAGTGCGCTGATAGGTCTCTATGGAAAATATAGGTGGAGTAAAATGAGCAATTGTTGGAGGCGGTATTGCCCTACAATGTTTTGTGGATGGGATTGAAAGTTTGATTTCAGCAAAAACGAAAAGTGCACTAATAGCGAAATAGTATGATGGGCAGGGTGGGGATTTCTCATCGTTAAAAAAGGGGTACTAACTGTAAGAATGACTACACTAAGACTCAAAAGTTAATGGTTCGAATTGGCTTGGCCTCTGAGTGGTATATAGAGAGGAGGTTTAATGCAAATATTTGTTATCAAATTAAAATATGGGTTTGTAATTGCATCACATAATTCGTATTATGTGGGCCAGTTTCTTAAGGAGAGAGAGATTTCTTTATGCTAATAGCAATTGTTTTACTCTTACTAGTTGTCGGTTCAGTTTTATTTCATATATATAGCCCTTGGTGGCTCACTCCGATTGCCTCTAATTGGACCTCCATGGACGATACACTTATCTTGACCTTCTGGGTATCGGGTGTTGTCTTCGTTGTGTTAAACGGCTTTATGGCTTATGCGATTTTTCGCTACCGTCACAGAGAGGGACACAAGGCGGTGTATGAGCAAGAAAATAAAAAGTTAGAATATTGGCTTACAGGAATAACGAGCATTGGTGTTATTGCTATGTTGGCTCCAGGTCTGGTCACATGGGCCGATTTTGTACAGGTTCCAGAAGATGCGATAGAAGTAGAAGCTGTCGGCCAACAATGGCATTGGAGTTTTCGATATCCCGGGGAAGACGGTGTATTAGGTACTGTTGCGAATCGCCATGTTACAACAAACAATCCTTTCGGAATGAATCCAGATGACCCCAATGGCCAAGATGATATTTTAGTGACAGGCAACAAGTTACATCTTCCATTAGGACAAGTGACAAATTTATTGCTTCGGTCTAAAGATGTGTTACACAATTTCACGGTACCTCAGTTCAGAGTCAAGATGGATTTAATTCCAGGTACGGTGACATATCAGTGGTTTCAAACAACCAAAATTGGTGAATATGAAATTCTTTGTGAAGAGCTTTGCGGTATGGGGCACTTTGTTATGCGAGGCCATGTGATCGTCGAAGAAGAAGCAGATTATCAAGCATGGATAAAAACACAATCTACTTATGCTGAGCAGCAGCTTGCCCAAAAAGAAGTTGATGTGGCACAAGGCGAGATGCTTTACGGCAGTTGCGTTGGTTGCCATGGTGCATCAGGGGAAGGTAATAAAGCGCTGAATGCGCCAAAGATAGCGGGTCAAGAGCCTAATTATCTTGCCCGCCAGTTGAACTATTTTAAATCCGGAGTACGAGGGTCTCACGAAGATGACGTGTATGGTCGTATGATGGCGCCTATGGCGGGGATACTNGCGGATCAAAAAGCGATTGATAACGTTGCCGCTTACATAGCGTCTTTACCCAATACTCCAACTGTTGCCACCATTTCTGGTGATATTGTTCGAGGGGCAAGGATTTATGCGAATTGTGGTAACTGCCATGGTGATGAGGGTGAAGGAATAGAAGCGATGAATGCACCCGTAGCTGCCGGCATGAGTGATTGGTATATGGCGACCCAGTTGAAGAACTTCAAAAATGGAGTTCGTGGGGCCCATGATGGCGATTTTTATGGTGATCAAATGATGCTAATGGCGGATACCTTATCCGGTGAATCTTCTATTGACGACGTTATCGCTTACATCAATACACTGCATTAAAAAATAATCTTAAGTAAATGGCCACTATGTTTTTAGTGTAACTATATTTTTAGTGTAACTAGAACTCTAGTGTAGCCATAACTTTAGTGTAACTATAACTTTATAACTACCAGCCGCTATTCACTAGCCATAAGGAAATGCCCATGGCCCACGTTGCAATTTATGATGCCGATCATGACCAGCATTTACATGATCCACAATCATTTATTACTAAATATATCTACAGCCAAGATCATAAGGTAATTGCTATACAGTATGGTCTGGTTGCACTCGGGGTAGGCTTAGTCGCGCTCGTTTTATCTGGAATGATGCGACTTCAGCTGGGTTTTCCCAATACCTTTGAATTTATTGATCCCAATTCTTACTACCAATTTATCACCATGCACGGAATGATCATGGTGATTTATTTATTGACCGCTTTATTTCTAGGTGGTTTTGGAAACTATCTCATACCATTAATGATCGGTTCTCGAGATATGGTATTTCCATTTCTTAATATGTTGAGTTTTTGGTTTTATTTTCTTTCTGTGCTGGTATTGATGTCCAGTTTTTTTGTGCCAGGCGGACCGACGGGGGCCGGCTGGACTTTGTATCCTCCAGCCACGATTTTACCGGGTACGCCAGGTTCCGATATGGGCATTGTCCTGATGTTGATCTCGTTGGCAATATTCATTATTGCATTTACCATGGGTGGGCTGAATTACGTTACTACCGTTCTCCAAGCTCGTGTAAGAGGTATGACGTTAATGCGTTTACCCCTGACGATCTGGGGGATTTTTACTGCCACAATTTTAGGTTTGTTAGCATTCCCTGCATTGTTGGTAAGTGCAATTATGATGTTGTTTGACAAACTTCTAGGCTCCAGCTTTTTTATGCCAGCGATTGTCTCTGCTGGAGAATTGACTGCCTACGATGGCGGCAGTCCGATATTGTTTCAGCATTTATTTTGGTTTTTTGGACATCCGGAAGTTTACATCGTAGCGTTGCCGGCATTTGGGCTAGTGTCAGACATATTGGCAACTCATGCTAGGAAGAGTATTTTCGGTTACCGCATGATGGTTTGGGCCATTATAGTGATTGGCTTACTGAGCTTTGTGGTATGGGCCCATCACATGTATGTGAGCGGCATGAATCCTTATTTTGGTTTTTTCTTTGCTACCACCACATTAATGATTGCCATACCTACTGCAATTAAAGTGTATAACTGGGTGCTTACGCTCTGGAAAGGCGACATACACTTGACTGTCCCGATGTTATTCTGCATCGCGTTTATATTTACGTTTATCAATGGTGGACTTACGGGATTGTTCCTCGGGAACGTAACGGTAGATGTGCCGTTGTCTGATAGCTATTTTGTAGTGGCTCACTTCCATATGGTGATGGGAGTCTCCCCGGTGCTTGTATTGTTTGCCTCGCTTTATCATTGGTTCCCTAAAATAACCGGGAAAATGTACCATGAAGGTCTGGGCAAAATACACTTTTGGATCACGTTCCTGGGCGCTTATGCCATATACTTCCCCATGCACTACTTGGGTATAGAGGGATTACCCCGCCGATATTATGCTATGGGTGATACCGCTTTTATGTCAGATACAGCGATGGCCTTGAATGCCCAAATTACGATTGCAGCGCTGATCGTAGGAGTCGCACAATTGTTTTTCATTATCAATGTGATCTGGACCTTGTTTAAAGGCGAGAAGGCAGGGGGTAATCCTTGGCGTTCCACTTCACTGGAATGGCAAACTCCGCAGACTCCTCCAGTTCACGGCAATTGGGGAGAAAATTTACCTGAAGTACATCGCTGGGCCTACGATTATAGTGTGCCTGGAGTTGATGAAGATTTTGTTCCCCAGAATGTACCTGAAGGGGAAGAAAACAAAAAAAGGTAATTTAGATTACGATCGTTGATAAGTACAAAGTACAAGAGGCACAGAATGGGATTATTTAGACAAATTACTGAAAAACCATGGGAACACCTGGGCATAGATGAAGCACTGGTGACTCATGATGGTTTACTGGATTCGTCTAGGGTGGCGTTGTATTTCTTTCTTATGGTCGTCACAGCCTTGTTTTTATTATTTGGTTTTGCTTATTTTTTAAGGATGGANCTTGCGGATTGGAGTCCTACCCCAGAGCCAAATCTATTGTGGTTTAATACGATAATTCTGGTTTTTGCAAGTGTCGCTCTACAATGGACAACCGGGGCGATTAATCAAAATCGCCGTAGCACAGCGGTAATAGGTCTGTTGATAAGTGGTGTTTTAACGGGAGGGTTTGTAACGGGACAGGCGGTCGCTTGGCAACAACTGGTAGATCAAGGGTATTATCTAGCATCCAATCCAGCTAATTCGTTCTTTTATTTGATCACCGGTTTGCACGCCTTGCATGTGGTGGGTGGCTTGTTTGTTTGGGCGAAAGTTATGTTTAAGGTAGCTAGAGGAGTGGAGCTAGAAGATATACGCACCAGCGTTAAGCTCTGTGCCATATATTGGCATTTTCTGCTGCTATTGTGGGTGGTTTTATTTTACTCACTATTGTCTACGTGAACTATATTTAACAGGAAGAATAACGATATATAAGGATGGCCTATGTCGAATGATGTAACTGCAAATACGCTTGAGGGAGCGGCGTCGCGTTGTCGCGCTTCGGCACGCCCGCGATGAAGGGCGAGCTGCTGCCGAAGATCGTCTCGGGCGAGATCAACTGCTGCATG
>JAESQG010000237.1 GCA_016765265.1 Pseudomonadales bacterium
GCATTTATTGGTATTTTCACTATTCTCCCTCAACTAGCTAATGCACTCGGTGTGGGAGAAATCCAACTTGACTCTTACCTGAATCAGCCGCTCAATGCAAAAATTGAACTATTGCAAATCCGGGATTTAACGCAAGAAGAGATTTTGCCTGCGTTGGCGTCGAGAGCCGATTTTAAAAACGCCGGCGTTGAACGTTTCTATTTCCTTTCTGATATTAGCTTTACTGTCACATTCAATGGCGATGGCACTGCCCACATCATGGTCACATCGCAAAAGCCAGTGACAGAGCCCTTCGTTAATTTCTTAGTGGAAGTATACTGGCCCGCGGGGCGTCTGTTGCGAGAGTATACTTTATTGTTAGATCCTCCGGTATTTGCAGATGACTTACCTCCGATAATGGCAATGCCGGAAAAAAAGTCTGTGCCGGCTCCGGCTCCCCAGCAAATCGATCAAAGTACTGCTTTGAACCAACCCACTCCTCAGCCAGAAACTCCAATGGTCGACTCAGCCGAGCAGCACGCCAAGCCGGAGGTTGCCAAGCCGCCAATGATAAAGGCACCTGCCTCTCCGAGTGGGACATATAAGACTGTCCGCAATGACAATCTATGGAACGTAGCAAAAAAGCTTAATTCTTCGAACGATGCCACTGTACAGCAGACCATGATTGCTCTGGTAAGGGAGAATCCCCGTGCCTTCATTGACAACAATATTAATATGATGAAAGTAGGGCAAGTTTTAAGAGTGCCGCCGCCNGAACAGGCGCGGGAATTGACAGCNCGTGANGCCATTGAAGAAGTTGCACGTCAAAATCGAGCATGGCGCNCAAAAATTGCGGCAAGNAAAAAATCTCNAACTGACAGGGCAGAAGCACAACAAATAGATGGCACAGCGCGANGGTTNACGCCNGAANNCNCAAAACCAAAGTCTGGNGGCAATCTAAAACTNGTATCNGCTGATGCGGGTGAAGGACTTAGCGAAGGNAATGCTGTGGGNGATGCAGGTGTTGTCAGTGGNGTGGCAGGTGNCACTTCCACTGCATTACAGAATGAGGAATTGGAAGGGTACAAATTACAAAANCAGGATTTGAAAGGTAAGGTTGATGAGTTGACCACTCAGGTTCGAACTACAGAGGATATTCTTACTCTAAAAAATGATCAAATTGCGAGTTTGCAGGCAAAAATGGCTGAACTAGAGGAGCTAACACGCAAGCTNCAAATGCAACAGGAGAAANTGAGTCTAGCGATTGGCACNGCAGATCCGGTGATAACTGANGGTGAAACNGTACCCGGTGGAGAAGCTTTATCCNGTGGAGAAACTGCGGAAGAAGTGGATTTTAACTATACCGAGGAGACTGCCACCGAAGAAGCGACTGGTACCGAGACTGAGACCGAGGCTGCAGGTGAAGAAACGGTTAGTGAAACAGAGATGGATGGAGCTAAGGACGAGGCTCCAGCAGAAGAGGCAGCAGCAGAGGTTAGTACGGCACCTGCCACTGGATTGCTGGATCAGTTAATGTCGAACACAGTCTTTCTTGCTGCCGTTATCATTATTATTCTTGTGATCGCCGTTATGTTTGTGATGGGCCGCAAGAAGGATGATGAAGATGAACTTGAGCCTTATGAAGAAAGTTTTGATGCCGCAGATGTGGGTGACGGTGAGTCNGTAGAGGAAACTAACGAGGTAGCGGAAGAATCTGAATTCACTGAAACCGCGGAAGAATCAGAGTTTGTAGCAGNGGAAGAAGCTGAAGATTCTGGCGAAGAAGGAGAGCTAGGAGATGTTATTGGCGAAGCCGATATTTATATCGCCTATGGTCGTTTTCCACAAGCGATTGAAATGTTGGAGCAGGCCATCGGGGGCCACCCAAGCAGAACCGATATTCGCCTTAAACTATTAGAAGTTTTTGTGGAAACCGGAGACGCTGATAAGTTTAGAGCTCATGAAGAACANCTGATCGATATGGGCGATGCAGAAGTGAATACGAGTGTGGCTGANCTTAGGCTGAGATTGCTAGGNGATGAGCCTTTACAAGAGNCTGCCACTGATGAAACTGACGAAGACCTTAATTTTAATCTTGAAATAGGCGANGAAGAAGATTCGGGTGGCCAAGAATTTTCCTTACCATCATCAGNATCTGAAGANGAGGGTGAGTTACCGTCTTTGGATGATTTGGAAGAAAGACTTTCTGCCGATGATTACCTCGAGGATGAGACTCAAGCGAGCGCAACGGAGAGTAAGGAAGGCCTTGGGGAGCCGGTGGACTTTGGGCAGGACGAGGGCCTAAGTGAGGCANGCCAAGCTGAAGAAACAGTAGATTCGAGTGAAGAAAATGATGATCTTAATTTCAGTTTAGATGATGATGCTTCTGAAGAGCTGGATGCNGAACTCACCTCGAAAGAAGAGACAGATACTTCTGTTGAAGATGCTGAGATGGAATTCAGTTTTGACGAGGCTGAAGGGCAAGGGCAAGGACAAGGACAAGGACAAGAGACGGCGGTTGCAGATACCGCAGATGACTTTGATTTAGACGATAGCTTGGAAGAGAGCTTTTCTCTCGATGATAAGGCGGACACTCCACCAGATGGTGGTGGTGATAGCCATTTGTCGGAGTTGGATAGCGAAGAGGATATGGACTTTCTCTCTGAAGCGGATGAGACAGCCACTAAGTTGGATCTTGCCAGAGCCTACATAGACATGGGTGATCGAGACGGTGCCAAGGATATCCTCGATGAAGTGTTGTTGGAGGGTAACGGCGAGCAACAAGAAGAGGCTAAGACATTACTGCAACGAGTTGGCTAAATGAAATTGACATTATTGACCAGAAGTGTATAAACATGCCCCTGATATAGGGGCATGTTTGTTTTTGGGGGTGAGGGGGTAGAGAGGACGGTATATTATGCGGATTGCTCTAGGTATAGAGTATGACGGCAGTCATTATTGTGGTTGGCAGGCCCAGAAACATACGCCTAACACAGTGCAGGCGGTGCTCGAGCCAGCGCTGTCATTCGTAGCGAATCACCCCGTGAAGCTAATTTGTGCTGGCCGAACAGATACGGGAGTGCATGCAACTCAGCAAGTAGCGCATTTTGAAACAGACTCTTTGCGCGATAATAAAGCATGGGTGATGGGAGCAACTACAAAATTACCCAGAGATGTTTGCATCCGNTGGGCGAAGGTGGTGCCAACGGAATTTCATGCCCGATTTTCTGCACAAACCCGGTCCTATCGATACCTCATTTACAATAGTCCTGTGCGCCAAGCACTGCTCAGCACCCAAATGACTTGGAGTTATCGCCCACTAGATTTGGATCGAATGAAGGTTGCTGGCGCCCATTTGGTAGGCGAACATGATTTCTCATCATACCAAGCGGTGGCCTGCCAGGCCAAAAGCGCGGTTAGACACGTGCATCATCTTAAATTGAGCAAAGTGGGTGATATCATCATATTGGATATTAAAGCCAACGCTTTTTTACAACACATGGTGAGAAACGTAGTTGGTGTTTTAATGAGCATTGGCTGCGGTGATCACCCTGTGGATTGGGCAAAAGAGGTATTGAATCAAAGAGACAGAACCAAAGGCGGGGTCACAGCACCGCCCTTTGGCCTCTATTTCGTAGGAGTTGAATATCCGGAAGAGTTCTCTATCCCTGAAGCCTCACTAAAAATTCCAGTGATGCCTTTTTTTCAAGAGTGATGGCGTCAGAGATAGTGTTTGAGTAGGAGGATCTGGTAATATAAACCCCTTTCAGCTAACCACCTCTAGGCGACAATGCAGTGCGAACTCGAGTTAAAATATGCGGTATTACACGCGTTCAAGATGGCCTGTGGGCTGCAGAGTGTGGCGCTGATGCTTTAGGGTTTGTGCTTTATGATAAAAGTCCTAGAGCGGTAACCCTAGATACGCTCGAGTCTATCTGTAGTGATATGCCGACCTTTGTGTCGAAAGTCGCTTTGTTTGTTGATGCTGATAAATCATTTGTAGAAGAGGCAATAAATCGATGTACTTTAGATTGTCTCCAATTTCATGGCAATGAATCCCTAGAGTTTTGTGAGCAATTTTCCGTTCCCTATATCAAAGCAGTGAGGGTTAAGAGTCGGCGTTCTATAGATGATGCACTCGCGAGTTATCCGTCGGCAGCGGCGCTACTGCTTGATGCCTATAAGCCTGGTGTACCCGGTGGCACTGGAGACGTATTTGAGTGGAACTGGCTTCGAGAAGCGCAAAGTAAACGGCAATTGTCGAAGCCTATTATTTTGGCCGGAGGGCTTACCCCGAGCAACGTAGTGAGCGCTATTACACAAACTCAGCCTTATGCTGTTGATGTCAGTGGCGGGGTAGAAGCCAGTAAAGGTAAAAAAGATTTGCAGAAAGTAGCTGAATTTATAAAAGGAGTAAACAGTGTCCAGCGGTAAGATAGATTATTCTTCGTTTCCTGATGACAGTGGTCATTTTGGTCCTTACGGTGGTCGATTTGTTTCAGAGACTCTGATGAGTGCATTGGATGACCTAGACAAAATGTACAAACGACTGATGAATGATGCGGAATTTTTAGCAGAGTTTGATAAAGATTTAGCTGACTATGTGGGGCGCCCCTCTCCGCTTTATCTTGCAAAACGGTGGACACAGCAACTAGGTGGCGCAAAGATTTATCTGAAACGAGAAGATCTAAATCATACGGGTGCGCACAAAATTAATAACACAATTGGACAAGCACTCTTGGCTAAGCACTCTGGGAAAACCCGGATTATTGCCGAAACAGGTGCTGGTCAACATGGAGTGGCCACTGCTACGGTGGCGGCTCGATTGGGCATGAAGTGTCAGGTTTTCATGGGTGTAGAAGACGTTAAACGACAAGCCCTGAATGTCTATCGTATGAAACTCCTGGGTGCTGATGTATGTCCTGTTACCTCTGGGTCGCGAACCTTGAAGGATGCGTTAAATGAGGCGATGCGTGACTGGGTTACCAACGTAGACGATACCTTTTATATTATCGGTACGGTTGCGGGACCGGCACCCTATCCTCAGCTTGTGCGCGATTTTCAAAGTGTCATTGGACGAGAAGCGAAGCGCCAGTGTTTGGAGCACGAAGGTAAGCTACCCGATGCCTTAGTGGCTTGTGTCGGAGGTGGCTCGAACGCTATAGGCTTGTTTCATCCGTTTTTGGAGGATGAGGAGGTATCGTTGTATGGAGTGGAAGCTGCTGGGCTAGGTATCGA
Organism: Pseudomonadales bacterium; assembly: GCA_016765265.1. Classification (GTDB taxonomy): domain Bacteria; phylum Pseudomonadota; class Gammaproteobacteria; order Pseudomonadales; family DC-out160; genus DC-out160. The sequence continues at coordinate 5,218 of JAESQG010000237.1, forward strand.
AACCGGCAAACATGCTGCGCCACTTGCCGCAGGACGACCTGGCGTGTTACACGGAAATCGTACCTATCTGATGGAAGATGATAACGGGCAAATTATTCATACACATTCTATATCAGCGGGTTTGGATTATCCTGGGGTCGGCCCTGAGCACTCTTGGTTAAAAGACATTGGTCGGGCTAACTATGTGTCCATCAATGATAATGAAGCGCTTGATGCCTTTAGACAATTGACTTTAGTTGAGGGGATTATGCCGGCGCTGGAGTCTAGCCACGCACTAGCGTATGCGGAGAAGCTTGCCCCTACTATGTCAAAGGAGCAAATTATNATNGTTAATTTATCGGGTCGCGGNGATAAAGATATNCATACNGTNGCNGAGATAGATGGGATAGGCCTTGGTATAAGTTAGGCGTNGGCTAGTCAAATTCANAAACCATNTTNATTTAATATTCGGAGAGCGGTATGAGCCGTGTGAAGGCCTGTTTNGAACAACTNAAAGNGCAAAATAAATCAGCGNTGATTCCCTATCTGACTGCTGGGGATCCGCAGCCAGATTGCACCGTCAAGGCTATGCACGCTCTTGTTGACGGTGGTGCTGATATCGTTGAGGTGGGAGTTCCTTTCTCTGATCCCATGGCGGATGGTCCGGTGATACAACAAGCGGTGGAAAGAGCGCTTGCGCATAATGTGAGTTTGACCGATGTGCTACAGATGGTGAAAGAATTTCGCGAAAAAGATGACAAGACTCCGGTCATTCTAATGGGTTATGTCAATCCCGTGGAAGTGATGGGGTATGAGAAGTTTATCAGTGCAGCCTCTGCTGCGGGAGTGGATGGCAATATTATTGTTGATTTACCACCGGAAGAAGCCAGCGAATATATCGCATTGACCGATCAGTACAATCTTTCCCGTGTGTTTTTAGTGGCACCCACCACTACCGAAGAACGCATGAAAATTATTTGCGATGCCAGTTCAGGCTATGTTTATTATGTCTCTCTAAAAGGGGTCACCGGGGCTGCAAGTCTAAATGTGCAAGAGGTTACTGAAAAGCTAGAAATAATGAGTCATATTACGGATTTGCCCATCTCTGTTGGTTTTGGTATTAAAAATGCTGATTCGGCAGCGGCGGTGGCTAAGGTAGCGGATGGCGTTGTAGTAGGTAGTGCGATAGTAAACAGAATGAAAGATCGGCAAAATAATCCTAGCTCCATTCCTGAGGAGCTNTGTCAGTTTATGCGAACATTAAGACAGGCGATGGATTCCTGATTACCTCACTCTAGTGACCCTCCCATATCCCATAGGCAATAAATTTCGGTTGCGATCAACTATGAAAACTGGACGATCATTAAATGGATGGCTGGTTTATTTAGAAACCTTGCACCCTGCCGAAATTGAACTCGGATTGGATCGCGTTCGGCGCGTTGCAGAAAATGCCGGAGTGTTAAGCCAAGAGCCTTTTATCGTGACCGTTGCAGGGACCAATGGAAAAGGGACCACTATTGCCGCTTTAGAGTCAGTATTGCTAAAAGCCGGGTTGCGCGTGGGGGTCTTTACTTCACCTCATTTATTTCGCTATAACGAAAGGGTGCGCATCAATGGTCAAATGGTTTCGGATCAGCCACTTTGCGATAGTTTTAGTGAAATTGATAAAGTACGCGACAATATTCCCATAACCTATTTTGAATTCTCCACTTTATCCGCTCTCTGGCTTTTTGCAAGACAAGCCCTAGATATCATCCTATTGGAAGTGGGTTTGGGAGGGCGATTAGATGCGGTTAATATTGTTGATCCTGACGTGTCTGTTCTTACCAGTATCGGAATCGATCATACGGATTGGTTGGGGTCAACGATTGATGCGATAGCCCGCGAGAAGGTTGCGATTGGGAGGAAAGGCAAACCCTTTGTTTGTGGTGCAGATAATCTTCCTGATACCGTTAGTGATGAGCTCATGAGTGTTGTCTCCCCCTTTGTTTGTCGGCCCCAGTTTGGACTGCGTACTGTATCTGATTCTTCAATAATATCTGATTCTTCGAAGCCCCGCTGGGTGTGGCAGGGTGTGAGTGAACAAGGGGAGTTTGTGGCTATCAACGACTTACCCTCGACGAAAATTCCTTTAGTTAACGCGGCTTTGGCTTTGCAGGTATTACAGTTTTTACCCTTCAAGATAAGTGAACAAGCGGTTTTAGAAGGTATAGGAACTGTCAGCGTACCGGGTCGCTTACAATGGGTGGATTTCAATGATACCTCTATCATCGTTGATGTGGCTCACAATGAGCAGGCCGCTACTTATCTAGCGGCGCAACTAGCAAAAATTCGCCTAAAATACAACAAAGTGATCGCACTTTATAGTGCACTGCAGGACAAAGACAGCGTAGCCGTTGTGAAGGCGTTAAGAGGCGTAATTGACAGATGGATAGTTGCCCCTCTTGATACGCCAAGAGGGTCTACACTGGAGGATCTCAAAGCATCATTAGTGTTAAATCAAGTTGATGATGCCCAGTATTTTGCGACGGTGAGAGCAGCGTTATTACATCTGTCTTTAATTAATGATCAAAAAACGCTGATTATAGTCTTTGGCTCTTTCTACACCGTCGCGGAAGCCTTACAATTCTATGGTTGTACGGACTAAGGTTGTACTGACTAAGGTTGTACAGACTTAAGGTTGTACAGATCAATAAGAGGCGTTAGAAATTGGATGATGGCTTAAAACAGCGAGTAGTTGGAGCAGTGGTATTGGTGAGTGCGGCAGTGATAATACTGCCTAATTTGCTCAATAGACCTGTTGATGAGCCGATTTTGAACGCTGTGCAGATACCAGACAGACCGGCGATGTTAACCATTAAATCGCCAACGAAGATGGGAGATGTACGCAAACATGAGGTGATGTC
>JAESQG010000238.1 GCA_016765265.1 Pseudomonadales bacterium
TGTGGCTGGTTCGACGCCGTTGCGTTGAAAAGAGCCGTGTATATTAATTCAATATCCGGTTTGTGCTTAACAAAACTAGATGTGCTTGATGGTCTTGATGTCTTACGCATCTGTGTTGGCTACAAGGGCAAAGACGGCGCAACCGTTGAATCGCCCGTAGACATCGAAAGTTATGATGCACTGGAGCCAGTTTATGAAGAGCTACCAGGATGGAGCGAGTCTACTGTGGGGGCGAAGACAGTGGAAGAGCTGCCCACTGCTGCAGCGGCCTATATAAAACGAATTGAAGAACTGGTGGGTGCTCCGATAGATATCATTTCAACCGGTCCTGATCGGGTTGAAACCATTGTGTTGAATAATCCGTTTAAATAAATGCTTTTCGATAGCAGGTGCGATTATGGCAAAATCCATTCAAGATCAGTTGTTAGAATCTGGTTTGGTTAACAAAAAGAAATCCAATAAAGCCAAAGCTGATAAACATAAGCAACAGACAAAAAAAAATAAGCAAAGAAAAAGTAAAGTGGTTACTGGCGATGAAAGCAAAGAGCTTGTTCGCCAACGTAAGGAAGAGAAAAAGAAAACGGATGCTGAGCTAAACCGGCAACGCGAGCTTATCGCAGAGAACAAAGCAGTTCAATCTCAAATTATTCAATTGATAGAGATGAATACCATATCCAGAAATGAAGGTGATATTGCTTTCAATTTTACCGATGATAAGAAAATAAAAAAAATCTATGTAACTTCAACTCTTCAAGATCAGTTGAGCCGCGGCCGTCTCGCCATTGTATCTGTGGGAGACGAAGAAAAACGATACGAGATTGTGCCTGTAGGTGTTGCTGAAAAAATTAAAATTCGAGATGATAGTTGCATTGCTTTTATCAGTGATACGCTTGCTGAAGAAAGTGGCGAGGATGATCCCTATTCCGATTATAAAATACCAGATGATTTAATGTGGTAGGCTGGGGTTCTTTCCCCGATTGGTTCTTTCCCCGATTAGTTCTTTCCCTGATTGGTTTTGCCCCCGTCAAGTACGCTGTAATCTTTTACAGCTTTTAATATGATGCGCAGGTTCTAGTTGGTTCACACGTATAATCGCTTTTAAAGTTTCTACATAAGCGAGACGCTGTTGTGAGTAGTGTCGCAGAGCAGTCGTTAATTCACAGCCCGACGTATAACGATCCCAATCACGATTTTCTCGTCGAATTGCTCGTAGCTCCTTGTAGGCGGGGTGACTGTTTAGATTGGCAATATAGCCGCGGATGGAATCAGAGGGTGTGTCGAAAAGGCGAACCTCGTGCGTCATGCCTTTAGTTCGTCGCAGTGGGATAAGTCCGCAGCCTTTCGTAAAGCACCACTGACCAAAATAATTATTTCCTTGGGTTGCGAAACGGGAAGTACCCCATGCGGACTCTATGCTTGCTTGAGCTAGGGCTAGGGCTAAAGATTGGGGGATAGCATCAATGCGATCGAGCAGTTGATACACTGTTTGCTGATTACTTTGGGCCGAGACCCGATAATGTTTTGCCATCTGATTTAGCCATTAGTGGCGATATATAGCTAAAAAAAGCGGTTTTTCGCTGGTCTCCAGCGGGAATGCTAGAAAAGTTAGGGACCATAACTGTCGGAATGCTTGTTTTAGTAACCGGTGGTAGAGAATTGGATTGCTGGTTCAGGTATAGACCCATACTACAGGCGCTAACGATAAGACAAGTAAAAAGTACCAGGAGTAGCCTCGGCTTCATTGAGCGGCCCTTTCTAAAGTGATGTTTTATATAAACACTAGCACAGGAGTATCCCCAAGGGTTTTCGTAACGTATGAATTTAAACGAGCTAAAATTTCGAGGCCGTGTGTTTTTTGGATGAACCGTTTATCTTGTTAGACTCAATTACAGACCATTGATTTTATATAGATTTAATAGCGACTGACGCCATTGTTTTCCCATAATGCCATCTTTTCCTTTTTGACAGTAAAAAGCGATTTTTATCGCTATAACTCCAATACAATTAAGCACTAAAGAATTCTTATACTAAGCCGACCCAATAGAGGACCTCACTGCGCCGGTAACATTGACGGTATTGACATGATTGGGGGTTGTAAGGGATTATCGTAGGGTCATATTAGCTAGAACGATTGAACAATAAGAATTACTAAAGAAACAGTTAGCTGCTTTAATGTAAGGATGGCTTCGATGTTGAATAAAATTTTTAATCGGAAAAAAGTAACAGAAAAGGCATCGCCTAAATTGCGCGATATCTATATGACATTGTTCAAAATAAAACGAAACCATAGTTTTGTACAAGTTAAATTTGTTGGTGATCACGCTATCTACCAAAGCATGATTTTAGATGTGGATCCTGACGAAAGGACACTTACTATTGATGAGTTGTTTCCTAAGGATGAAGGCTTTGTTGGCATGGCAGGCCACAATGTTACCTTAACCGTTAGGGATAAAGGAGTAGTCATCAGTTTTGATACAGAGGTGATTCAACGGGGAGAAAGTGATGGAGCGTCTCTCTACGTTATTAGGTTACCTTCTGAAATTGCTAAGGATCAGCGTCGAGGTGCATTTAGAATTGATGTTGAAAACGAAAACCACATTCGTATAAAAATCGAATCCCCCGAGCATTGCCATTTGCTAGTCAAAGTCAGGGATCTCTCCGCTACAGGGGTGCGCTTAGAAATTGAAGGTGACCAATCTGAAACCCTTAAAGCGGGTTTGGTGTTGCAGAGTTGCCGCATTAAACTGGGTGACTTTGGCGAGCTACTGTGTAACTTAGATGTACGTAACCTCCGAAATAGTGAGGAGCCGTATGATCACACTATTGTCGGCGGTAAATTTATAGATATTAGCGTTGACCAAGGGCGAGTACTAGAGAAATTTATTATTAAAGAGCAGCGTAGGGGTTTGCGAGACTCCTCAGAAGTGGCTGCATAAGCTCTTAGTCATATCATCCCGTCCATTAATGTTCTTTCTTTTTTAGCTAGATCGGCTAACGCATAGCTGCTGCTAAATTTCTGTTGAACTCTGCCGGCACGCATTAAAGTGATCAAGTCAAGGTAGCAAAGACTGTATCGTATTTCATTACTGAACCCTTGCTTTCGCCACACCAAGATTGATTGGTTTTGAAAATCTTCTCCTTGCCATTTTGCTGTGTCTTCAAAAACAGGTTCTGCCCCGCATCTTTTACGAAACGAAGTTCGTAACCAGGCCAGCCGGCCTTAAAGTTTTCGAGAAGGATTTGGTTTTGCGGAAGGTTATAATTTGCTTCTTCTATTTGCCCCATTATTTTTCCGCCGTTCGGATAGCACATTGGCCATTAGTTGTAGGCTCACCAGATCATTCCTGTTGAGTTTCATCGCTTGTTTTAAAGCGTCCTCTCCAGGCGAGGTTTTCATAAGCAAAGATAGCAAAGTATTTGAGATTTTTCGTCAGCTTGGGTAGAGGTGTCTTTTTGATAGGGCTGATTGCTATTTGAACGATTGACGAATCTGAACTACTCTGTATACTTAACGCCCTATTCCATCCCGAGCTCAAGTGCGGTATAAGAGCGCTATGAAAATTCCAAAACGAATCCAACCGCTAGTTGATGATGGCCTGGTTGATGAAGTACTTCGCCCACTTATGAGCGGTAAAGAGGCCGATGTTTTTATTGTGCGATATGATTCAGAGATCCGTTGCGCCAAAATTTACAAAGAAATCGACAGGCGCAACTTCAAACAAGCAGTGCAGTACCGAGAGGGCCGCAAGGTGCGTAATAGTCGCCGAGCACGCGCTATGGAGAAAGGCTCCAAGTTTGGTCGCCATCAGCAAGAACAGATCTGGCAGAACACGGAAGTTGATGCACTCTATAATCTCGCAGGTGTAGGTGTGCGTGTGCCACAGCCCTATGGTTGCTTTAACGGTGTTTTACTAATGGAGCTAATCACTGACGATGAGGGTAATGTTGCACCTAGACTAAATGACATATCTATGTCCGCAGAGCAAGCTGTAGAAGACCATGCAGTGGTTATGCACTATGCGATGCTAATGCTTTGTGCTGGTTTGGTTCACGGCGATTTGTCAGAATTTAATGTATTAGTGGATGCTTATGGCCCGGTGATTATAGATTTCCCCCAAGTGGTAGACGCGGCCGCTAACAACCACGCCCAGTGGATGTTTGAGCGCGATGTTGACAATATGACGGCCTATTATGGGCAGTATGCTCCCGAATTGCTTGAGACCCATTACGCAAAGGAAATTTGGTCCCTCTTTGAGGGCGGTGAATTGAACCCTGAGGTGGCCCTAACGGGTTATTTTGAGGAAACCTTAGAAGAAGCCGATGTGGATGCGGTACTGCTTGAAATCAAAGCGGCTTTGGCGGAAGAGGAGGAGCGTCAAAAACGACTGCGCATGGAAACAGAAGCTGACGGCAAGGGTGTTGAATTACAAGGTGATTTATCGCTATCTGAGATAGATAGCCAACACAGAGGGAAGCCTAGAAGCAACGGCCGAAGAGCTCAATAATTAATCATTAAATCCTGTGCTATGGCGTCCAGTTGAGAATAATAAATATACAGCTATTATAACAAAGGGGCTCGACCTTGTAGCGACAAGTCTCTATAGTATGCCCCCTCTCTAACCTCCCTCATTTGACAACTTTTCAGGAATTACCCCGTTGATCTCTACCGCTAATATCACCATGCAGTTTGGCGCTAAGCCTTTGTTTGAAAACATTTCAGTAAAGTTTGGCGGAGGCAATCGCTACGGTTTGATAGGAGCGAATGGCTGTGGCAAATCGACTTTTATGAAAATTTTGGAAGGTAGTCTGACCGCGACTTCGGGCAATGTGTCCATTAGTCCAAATGAGCGCGTTGGTGTATTGCAGCAGGATCAGTTCGCCTTTGAACAATACTCCATGGTGGACACCGTTATCATGGGGCATTCCGAGTTATGGGCAATAAAACAGGAACGGGATCGAATTTATGGTCTGCCGGAGATGACGGAAGAGGAAGGCATGCAAGTGGCTGAGCTGGAAACCCAATTCGCCGAATTAGATGGTTATACGGCGGAGAGCCGCGCTGAAGAAATCTTGATGGGAGCAGGTATAGCGCAAGGCTTACATTACGGGCCCATGAGTGAGGTGGCACCGGGGTGGAAGTTGCGAGTTCTGCTAGCGCAAGCGTTGTTCTCAAACCCCGATATATTATTGTTGGATGAGCCCACAAACAACCTGGACATCAACACTATTCGTTGGCTGGAAGCGATGCTCCATGAGCGCAAAAGTACCATGGTAATCATCTCTCATGACCGGCACTTTCTCAATGCCGTGTGCACCCATATGGCCGATATCGATTACGGTGAATTGCGGGTGTATCCTGGTAATTATGATGACTTCATGATGGCTTCCACTCAAGCTAGGGAGCGTATGCAGTCGGAAAATGCGAAGAAAAAAGCACAAATCGCAGAGCTTCAGCAATTTGTTAGTCGCTTCTCAGCGAATGCATCGAAAGCCAAGCAAGCTACATCACGAGCAAGGCGAATAGAAAAAATAAAGCTGGATGACATTAAACCTTCCAGCCGTGTTAGCCCTTATATTCGTTTTGGACAGGATAAAAAACTGCACCGACAAGCCGTGGTGTTAGAAGAATTAGGTCATCGGTTTGATGATGAGATCTTGTTTAACAAGGGCAATATGATTCTAGAAGCGGGTTCTCGTTTAGCTATTATTGGTGAAAACGGTGCGGGTAAAACCACATTACTGCGTTGTCTGATGAATGAGCTTGCTGCTAGCAGTGGAAAAATACAATGGGCAGAAAATGCCAGCCTGGGATACTGTCCTCAAGATAGCCAAGCTGAATTCGATTGTGAATTAAACTTATTTGATTGGATGAGTCNGTGGCGCAAACCTAGCCACGATGATCAAATTGTACGGGCTACTTTGGGACGTCTGTTATTCTCCTCTGAAGACTTTGAGAAAAAGGCACGAGTTTGTTCTGGTGGTGAAAAAAACCGGTTGTTGTTTGGCAAACTGATGATGCAAAATCCCAACGTGCTGATCATGGACGAACCTACTAACCACCTGGATATGGAAGCAATTGAAGCGTTAAACCTGGCGCTGGAGCATTATGACGGCACATTAATTTTTGTAAGTCATGATCGCGAATTTGTGTCATCGCTGGCGACTCGCGTAATAGAAATTACCGACAAAACCTTGGTGGATTTTCAGGGGACTTATGAAGAGTATCTTGTAAGCCAGCAGATTGTAGATAAAGAAGCTCGTTTTTAGTTTNGAAGAAAAGAGATTAATCCACAACAGGACCCCGTAGAGCCTTTGTTCTACCGTGTCGTGTTTTACTATCCATGCGCCGTGTTTGTGAGCCCCTAGTGGGCTTGGTGGGTCGCCTAGTCTTCTGTTGAATTGTCGCGCTCTTGATTAAATCCTTAAGTCGCTTAAGTGCATCTTCGCGATTTTTTTCTTGTGTGCGAAATTGTTGAGCCTTAATTATAATGATACCTTCTTTGTTGATGCGTCGATCTCGTAGACCTAATAGACGTTCTTTATAAAAGTCAGGTAATGATGAGGCACTGATATCAAAGCGCAGATGGATCGCCGAAGATAATTTGTTAACATTCTGTCCTCCGGCACCTTGTGCTCGGATCGCTGACAGGTCTATTTCCGCATCTGGAATGGAGACATTGGGTGTTATTACTAGCACAATAAAAATCCTTGAGTAGACTANCTTAAGTGTATCAGNTTTGCNNAACGGAATTGGACGTGATTAATGAATGATGGTGGCTTGTCAGTAAGTATTGGTNTGATCAACCCCAAGAGCCCAACAAATGTGGGGGCCGTGATGCGTGCTGCGGGATGCTTTCGTGTAGATTCTGTATTTTATACAGGGGAGCGATATGATCGCGCGGTAAAATTCTACACCGATACCCATAATGTGAGAAGAACGATTCCTTTAACTGCGGTAGAGAGTCTGCTGGACCGCGTACCCCTTAATACGAAAATAGTATGTGTAGAATTGGTGGAGGGAGCGTTACCACTGCCTCAGTACAAACATCCCGAAAACGCCTTTTACATATTTGGNCCTGAAGATGACACTATTAGTCAGCAGATTATCGATAGAGCTGATGCGGTTGTGTATGTGCCCACGGTGGGCTGCTTGAATTTGGCTGCAACAGTAAATGTTGTGCTTTATGATCGTTTAGCAAAATCAGAGTCTTCTTATGCTAGCGATGCGTTAATNCGTCAAAGCCGGGATGCGAATAACAAAGTGAAAATTAAAACTTCCTNNAAGAANGTCTGATTTAAANATGCTGGGAAANGATTAAANTTTATTGCTACAACAATACCCTTGCCAGGCAATAGCTTGATTAATGTGGCTACTGACACGGAGTTTCTCAAACATCTCTATCTCGGTGATAGGATTTGTGTGGAAGATCAACTGCTGGATAATTCCGTTAATGTATCAGTGGATGGTGAGCTTTGTATTCCTGCAGAGTTAACCTTGGAACTTCCATTTTCAAAATAGTGGCGACTAAAACCAGCGCAAGGGCTCTTTCGTCATCTGGACCAACTGTTCTCTTATCTCGCCAAGATGCTGCATCCAGTACTGACTGGTGTTGAACCAGGTGAAGTACATGGGGAAGGCAGGGTCGGTCCAGCGCCTTGCTAACCATCCTGCGTAATGCACCATCCGTAGCGCGCGTAAGGGTTCGATCAGCTTTATCTCGGCAGCGTTAAATTCAAAGTATTCCGTATATTGATCTAGTATTTCCGATAGCTGAATGGTTTTTTCTTGGCGGTCACCAGCCAACAGCATCCATAGGTCCTGAATGGCCGGGGCTGTTTGGCAGTCATCGAAGTCGACAAAGTGGGGACCATGATCTCTTTGCCACAAAATGTTACCTACGTGACAGTCTCCGTGGCAGCGTATCCATTTCAGATTATTCACAGAGTTAATAATCTCCACGGCTGTGTCCGCAATATCGGTGGTGATTGCGCGGTATTCATCGACATAATTGCCTGGAATGAAGTCGTGCTCTAGCAGGTATTTTGAGGGTTCGCGGCAATAGGTGTTCACATCTAGGGTGGGGCGGGCCGTGAACGGCGCGGTTGAACCCACGGCATGTATTCTTCCCATCAAGCGACCCAGCCAACTGAGTTGGTCTAGGTCACCCACTTCCGGCGCATAGCCTCCCTTTCGAGGGAACAGGGCAAAGCGGTAGCCATTGTATGTATGTAGACTTTTCCCTTCTTCGTTTTTGGAGGGGGCGATGACGGGGATTTCATGTTCCGCTAGCATATCGCTGTAGCTGTGTTCTTCCAGTATTGCTTCATCAGTCCACCTGTTGGGTCGGTAGAATTTAACAATCACTGGTTCTTGTTCGTCTATGCCTACCTGATAGACCCGATTCTCATAACTGTTCAGTGCTAGGATGCGAGCGTCCACCACTAGGCCCACTGATTCCACCGCATCTAATACAGTGTCTGGCGTGAGTGCATCGTAATCATGTGGTAAATGCTTATCTTCTACCGGTGTGGGTAGAGTATCGTCGTCAGATGATGCCATGATCTTTTGTTCAGTCCTCTCTATTGATAATCAAAGTCAGTGGCCAGCGCCACACTCCTCATTTGTGCAAAGACAGTCTGACCTTGTTCTAGTTTTAGATTGTCGCATGATTTCAGTGTGATGCGGGAGAGCAAGTGTTGTCCGTTTAAGTCTAACTTTAGTAGTGCATGAGTTTTAGCGATGGGTAGTATTTCCTTAATAGTGACCGGCAGTATATTGAGAATACTGCTGTCGTTTGGTTTTGCTAGGCAAATACTAATGTCTTTGGCCGCGATTCGAACGCGACATTGGTCGCCTACGGGTTGTGAGGTTTGTTTAACATAGATCACTTGTCCATTTATGCTAGCTTTCGTGAG
>JAESQG010000239.1 GCA_016765265.1 Pseudomonadales bacterium
TCATTCACCCAAAATAAAATCCACAATTTCGTTTTTTCTCAACATCGCGTCGTGAGATCCCAAATCGATTAACTCACGACAAAACCCTTTTTCAAAGAGTAAATAACTTAAAACAGAAGCGCCCGATTGGCGAGAAACTCCACTTCCCTTCAAAAATAGACGAACATTTTTCGGTATTTCAAAAACATGTTGTGATGCAATTTTATCTAGACACTGGGTCGGCGAAACTGTCAACACACCAATGGGTCTTAATTTTATACCATTTCGCTCGCGCACATTCTCGGGTATTAATTCGATGGAATTATTAACCCTTTCCAATCGTTCAATGTCTCCCTCCAGACTATCTAAAAAAGCACTGTTCATAACATGCCCCACAATTTGCGCTACAGAAGGGTATAGAGTCACTTTTTGGCGCACTTGTGGTGCTGTTCTATTCCCACTAACGCCAATAATAAAAACGCGATCAGCGCCCAAGTGTAGCGCTGGGCTAATGGGTGCCGTTTGACGAATAGCACCATCACCAAAAAATTCCCGATTAATTCGCACCGCGGGGAATATGAGAGGGATGGCAGAAGAGGCCATCACATGATCAAGAGTAATTTCAGTTTTTACACCCAAGCGGCGAGATCGAGCCCAGTTATGGTAATCAGTCTGACCTTGAAAAAAACTCATTGATTCACCTGTGGTATAACCCGAGGTGGTAATACTAATTGCTCTTAAAAACCCTTGATCAATGGCTTCTTGAATACGATAAAACGGGATCGCACGATCAACCAGTTCCCTCAAGGGCGCATTATCAAGTAATGAAACAGGATCATCCGTGCCCTTGATTAAGCTCGCCATCCACCTTCCGGCATTAAGATAAAAGCGCGCTGAATCGGTTCGATAAACCTGATCTGAAGTAAAATTCGCCCAAACATTTTCAACACTATCGATCGCTTCGCGAAAATCAAATGCGTGGCTTGCAATTGCAGCGGCATTAAACGCCCCAGCTGAGGTACCGGAGATCACACCAANCGGGTTCTGCATATGATCAGGCAACAATTCTGCAATAGCCCGTAAAACTCCTACCTGATAAGCTGCGCGGGCACCACCTCCCGATAGCACTAAGCCACAAGTATGGTGTCTGGTGTCGCAAAAAGAGCCTTCCGAAACTTCACTACTCATAAAAGGTGTCGTCGCTAATACAAAATCCTGGCACGATCATCTTTTTATAAAGACACAAAACCTGTTTGCATCTCCGAAAAATAAGTTGTAACTATGCGATTTGTAACTATGCAATTTGTAACTACGCGATCACCGTGTATAAATAAGAGCATAGACCATTGAATTTAAATAAGTGACGATTGATAAATTAGCGATATCGACCGCCTATATCGCCCNTCTATATCAAACGTCTATGACAGCTGGGCGACAACTGATTTTAGTAGCACTAACACATCGACTATACCCTCGGATAACACTCGTTGAATATCCTCCATTGTAATTGGTTCATTCGATAAACCCGCTGCAGGGTTCACCACCAAGCATAGACTGGCATAAGCTATACCTAATTCTCGTGCCAAGGCTGCTTCAGGCATCCCCGTCATACCAACAATATCACAACCGTCATTTCGTAGTCGCACCACTTCAGCGGCAGTTTCCAGTCTTGGTCCCTGAGTACAGGCATACACACCCTCACCACTAAAAACAAAATTGCTTTGCTCTGCCGCTTTAATCAAAAGAAACCGTAGGTCATCATCATAGGGAGTTGAAAAGTCTACATGCTGCAATTCAGTCTCAGCGGAATCACTATAGGTGTGCTCTCGCCCATAGGTGTAATCAACAATTTGGTGTGGAATAACGATATGTTTAGGTTTCATAGATTTACAAATACTACCCACTGCATTTACCGCTATGATTTTATCTACACCCAGTTTACCCAGAGCATCTATATTAGCTCGATAGTTTATTTTATGCGGAGGGATTCTGTGGGGTTGTCCGTGGCGCGATAAGAAGCAAACCGTTTTACCTTCAAGCTTACCGGTTTCGATATCAGATGAGGTCGCACCATAAGACGAATCAGTCTGTTCAATCTCTGTCGCCTCCAACCCCACCAACTCAGACAGACCTGTACCACCAATAATAGCTATTCTAGACATNGACAACCNNCCCCCCTCTNACAATAAATATANGNTCAATCGNCTTTNTTATAAACCTTTNACTGCATAGATNCCNNNAGCATTTCTTAAGTAGCCNTTGTAATCCATGCCATAACCGAAAAGGTAACGATCTTCAACTTCCAAAGCGGTGTAATCCGCTGTAACCCCAGGCTTCACTTTTCGATCATGTACTTTATCCACTAGCACAACACTACGAACCTCACTGGCATTTCGCTTTTTACAAGCTTTAATAATTTCCAGCATAGTCTCGCCTTCATCTAAGATATCATCCACTATGAGAACACAGCGACCTTGCAAATCAGTTCTAGGTGTAGCTATCCATTCAATACTTCCACCCACCACTTCTCCTCTATACCTAGAGACTTGAATATAATCTATCTCCAAAGGAAAACGAAGTTGCATCAACAGCTTTGCAGTAAAAATTAAACCACCGGTCATAACGCAAAGTACCACGGGATTTTTTTTTGCCATATCCGTTTCAATAGCCATCGCCACCTGGCTAATCGCTCGCTCTACCTGTTGCTCCGACACTAGGCAGTCTGCATCCTTCCAGATTTGGTCGATTTCTTCTTGTCTCTCAGCATAATTGTCTTCCAACATAATTATTTTCCAGTATCTATATTTTTCTAAATCTCGGCTGTATCAATCATACATATTCGTAGCGCTCCGGTTTTTATAATTGAGCCCGCGCAGCCTCACTAGCTTGCCTGTCCTTAAATTCTTGTACCAAATGTATCGTCGATGTAGGAAATGCCACCTCAGCACCCACCCCTTCCACGATNGCCAGTATTTTTAATAACACATCCTGCTTCACCTCATGAAACTTTATCCAATCTGTGGTCTTGGTGAAGGTGTAGACAAAGAAGTCCAGCGATGATGGTGCAAATGCATTGAAATTAACAATCATAGTTTGTGTGGCGTCTATTTCTTCATGGGTCGTTAACATTTCCTTCACTTTATCGATAATAGTTTCCATCAGAGCCCCATCTTCATAGCGTATCCCTATGGTTTCATAGATTCGACGATGGCTCATTCTTGAGGGGTTTTCTACTGAGATACTAGCGAATAAAGAATTNGGAATATAAAGGGGGCGCTTATCAAANGTTCTAATTCGACTTGTTCTCCAGCCAATGTGCTCCACAGTGCCTTCAATGCTCCTATCCGGCGAGCGTATCCAATCACCAACAGCAAAGGGTCTATCTAAGTACACCATGAGTCCACCAAAAAAGTTAGCCAATAAATCCTTAGCTGCAAAACCAATAGCAATGCCNCCAATACCACCAAAGGCCAACACACCCGACACGCTATAACCTAGAGATTGGAGGATAACCAGAGCGGCTGTAATAAACACCGATGCTCTTAACAGTTTGGCAAAGGCAGCAACAGTAGTATGATCCATCGGTTCGCGGGTAGCACCAGGCGCTAGCAAATTAATCTCTGCCTCCTTAATAAAGAGACTTAGAAACCAAGCTAGCAACATCACCACAGCAACTTGTCTTGCAGGTGATATGAATTCAAACGCCGCAGAGGGAGACACTCGACCAGTCAACTCAGCAGCAAAGCTCAAACCAATCAGCCAAACGAAAGCCTGCGCAGGCCGCCTTGCCGCCTTGAGTAAAGCGTCATCCCAAAGATTTTTCGTTTTTAGAAGTTGGATTTCCACGCGATTAAAAAGCTTCTTCGCCGCAAAATTGACCACCATGGTCAGAAACACAATAACAAATACTTGCGTTACCCAGAGAAAATCACCTTGCGGCTGCGTCAACCAATTTACAAACTGTTCTTGTGTCATATCCAAATGTTACCCGCCTTGAATTTCTGCTGAAGAATCAAACTTCAATATTAAGCACTGACGCAATGTTCGCTCGGGCCGCTAGGCGAGACGCAGAGTCTTTAAACCGCTCCCAGCTCTTAACCGAGTCATCTTTAGGTTGAGCTCTTAAACTCATTAGCCGCCGTTGACTTTTATCAGAAATAGGCAAAGACGCATCGAGCACTTGTTCAGCCCCGAGACGATCGTTGCAAACTAAGACCATGTCGCACCCTGCAGTAATCGCAGCCCGAGCTCGCGCCTGGAAATCACCCGCTACCGTTGCCCCTTCCATAGTCAGATCATCACTAAAAATAACGCCATCAAATTGCAATTGCTCCCGCAGCACTGTTTGTAGCCAGTAACGTGAAAAACCGGCAGGGTCTTCATCACAGTCACTGTAAATTACATGTGCAGGCATAACGGCATTTAAACCCTGACTAAAGAGCCGCTTGTACGGCACCAAATCATTTTTATCANTGTCATCAAAACGGCGATTATCTCTGGGAATATCCGTATGGGAATCCCCGGCCACGTAGCCATGTCCGGGAAAATGTTTTCCTGTGGAGGCCATGCCTGCTTTAGCCATGCCTTCGATATAGGCGGCGCCTAAGGCCGCAGATTTATCGGGGCAGCTAGAAAATGAGCGGTCGCCGATGACTTTGCTACGCTGATNATTTAAATCTAATACGGGTGCAAAACTCAAATCTATACCCAAAGCTATCATTTCTGCAGCCATTAACCAGGCACATTGTCTCGTAGTGTCGATTGCCAATAGGGGATCTTGCTGGTACAGGTCACCCATTTTTGCTAAAGCTGGTAACGCTGATACCCCACGACGAAAACGTTGTACCCGCCCTCCTTCCTGGTCCACCGCGATGAGTAAGGTAGGGTTTACGCGACGTATTTTCGCGATTAACGCTTGAACTTGGTCAGTTGACTCGTAGTTACGGGCGAATAAAATCACACCACCCATTGAAGAATGCCGTAAAAGTGCCGCTTCTTCATCTTCCAAAACCAGACCATGAAGATCCAACATGACTGGTCCTATATTCGCACTAGCATCGATATTGACAGCCCCTGATATTGTCATACGTTATTGTCATATTAGGCAATTTACTCTGTTGTGCAAGATATGGGTTCTGCAAGATATGGGTGCTTCAAAATATAGGTCCGGCAGGATATAAGTTCCTAACACTTATATCTACGCTTTGGCTTATTGAAAAATAAATCACTGAGAAATAATAACCGAACACCCATAACTAATTCGATCATACAAATCGATAACATCTTCATTACGCATCCGAATACACCCATGGGAGGCAGGAACCCCCATGGGTTCGCTACTGGGAGTGCCATGTATATAGATAAAGCGTCTCATAGAATCTTGCAGGCCTAGCCGATTTCTTCCTTTTTCACAGCCCCTGAGCCAAATAACTCTAGTTAAAATCCAGTCTCGTTCGGGAAACTCCGTGGCTAGTTTTGGCGAATATATCTGCCCGGTATGACGACGACCAACAAATACGGAATTAATTGGCTTACCCTCACCGATCATTGCACGGACCGTGTGTTTTCCTCGCGGGGTCTTATAACTGCCATCTTCCTCACCCAAACCGTATTTCGAAGTGGAGATAGAGTATGTTGCAATCTGCGTTCGGTCTTCTAATAGTTGCAAAGATTGCTTGGATGCAGAAACCATTATCGTCTGCATTATTTAGTTACACCTCTAATGCCAGCCGCAAGAAAAGGAACCAATCGTTCCACTACTTCATGAACCACAATCGATTTGTCAAAATCTTCCTCATACATGGCGATCAACGCGTCTATACCGGACATGGTAAATATAGTGGCGCCAAGGGCGAAGTGAGTAGCCCAATAAAAATCCTGAGGGGAATGATTCGGGCATAACTGCTGCATGATAGCTACTATACGCTGAAAAACTACGCCATATTCATTGTTAATATAGGTGCGTAAATGGGATTGTGCCTGAGTATAGGCCAATCCCAATAATCTCAGAAAGGTGGCAGATTTACGCACATCGTAGTCATTGATTTCTGCGGCGGTATACACCACCAGACGCAGCAACTCCTCTAGCTCAGGCGCTTCGGCTTCGGGATCCTCACTCCACGTTTTCTCTTTTTCATCCAACACCTCTAAAACGCGCGCTGTAAAAGGGTTCAGAAATCGAGCAAATACTGCCTGTATCAGCGACTCTTTTGAGCCAAAATGATAATTTACTGCCGCCAGATTAACCCCGGCTTTCGCTGTAATCATGCGGAGGGATGTCTCCCCAAAACCTTTCTCCGCAAACAATCGCTCGGCAGTGTCTAAGATGTTCTCCACGGTTTCTGATTGCGCCATACACTTGAATCGCCTTTATTCTTGTTAATAACGCATTAAAATAACAGTTTGGTATTTCAAACGATCGTTTAAAACACCAAGCCACATTTCCGAAAATACGTTTGATAGCCCCCTTTGTCAAGGAATAAAAAAAGGTAGCGTCGACGGCTACCTTTTTTATCGAACTAGCATCGCCTATTGGCAAATTTAGTTAATCATCTTGCTCGCTTCAAACTATTTTTAGTGAAATTGCTTTGTTTCAAACCGATCGCAAAGGCCATCTTTGAAAATACTAATTGTGTGCTTTTGCCTGTTTGGTGATTGTTCATTGTCATATTAAGAGGACGCCAAAATTTTTCGTTATACAACTCATACTCACTCATTCTTAAGGTTTTTAATAAGGACTTTTTTCGATCGTAAAAGTCAACTTTTAAAGTTCGGTATTCCTCTTTATCCATCCATGCCACATGTCTCGTGTAACCCGAATTTTTATCCACAGGATAACGTTCGATAACAAAACAATCTTTTCCCTCTAACACCTCATCACGCAACCACTTGTAGTCATATTTTTCTACTTCTTGAGCAGCCAAATCTTCAAAAGCAAATTCACTGCCAACGAAAGGACCAGACTTATTCTTTGACGCAATCTTTTTAACACGCTTAAGCGCAGGCAAATAAAGCCACTGATCATCTGATCTATCTTGATGGGAGTGCGTCAATAACGCGGTGCCTTTCTGATCTTTTGGAGTATCAAAAATCATTAAGCTCATATCACCGTCTGCTTGATTTTCTAAAGACTTCACCCTCAACCTTCGACGACTCTCATCACCTCGTTTATTTTTCAGGACCATTTCCATGGTCGAGGTACTATCCACATAGCCCTCTCCTCTTGAATCTGCTTCTCTGGCAATGGCGAGTCCCTTCTCCTCTGGTGTTTCTGCGATTACGCTCAAAGGCAGCACAGCAAACATCAAACCTAATACTAATTGCTTTACCATTTTTCTCTCCACCCTGTTAAGTTACATTTATTACTAGTAACAAAAGTAGATAAATTCTCTAAGAAGAATTTATCTACTTCCATAATTACCGATTCGAAGCTAAGCATACATCACATTTACCAATCATGGTATCCAACTTTTCTCACCTTCTAAATTCCTCACAATCGGAAGCACGACAAGCTATTTTTTTATTTAATTCAGTCCTTTAGTTATATTTTGTGGCAAATATTTTTCTAGCAACTTAATCACGCTCGTCAATGGCAAAATGCCTTAGCGGATGAAATACGAGCACTTAGTGAGAAAACTAAAGCAATTTAATCTGGGTACATTAGCGATGGCATTCAATCATTTTAACAAATGAGCTATCGGTTAAACTAAAAAAGTTGCCAAATATCATAACCTGTATATAATCACAGCATATGTACAAAAAATCAGGGTTTAACTACCAATCGCTGAATCAACAACAATTTTTCTCCATTCAAGGATAAATTAATGGAAAAACTAACGCCACGCCAAAATGAAGTATTGGAACTCATCCGCAGATGTATTGTGGAGACAGGGTATCCTCCTACCCGTATGGAAATTGCCGATGAGCTTGGCTTCCGATCCCCCAACGCGGCGGAAGAGCATTTGCGGGCACTGGAACGAAAAGGTGCTATTGAGATGATTCCAGGAGCTTCCCGGGGCATTCGAATCCCGAACATGAAAGATGGTATCCCTATCGTGGGACAAGTTGCGGCGGGCAACCCCATACTGGCAGAAGAAAATATTGAAGATTACTGCAATATTGCCGACGANCTCTTTTATCCTCGCGCACATTATCTATTGCGAGTAAAAGGANTAAGCATGAAAGATATCGGCATTATGGATGGCGACCTATTAGCGGTACATAAAACTGAACAAGTCAAAAATGGTCAAATTGTAGTAGCGCGTATAGAAGATGAAGTCACTGTTAAACGCTATAAAAAATTGCGAAATAAAGTATTTTTACTACCTGAAAATGAAGATTTCGAACCCATTGAAATCAATTTAAAAAAGCAAGAACTGACCATTGAGGGACTTGCCGTAGGTATCATAAGAAATGAGGGTCTTTAACCAGAACTGATCAGCTAGGGAGTTTAGATATAATAGAGGGGGCTAAATGAGCACAGAACTGCGGTCCAGTAGATAACGACCGAGCCCCCAACTTGTTAGTGTAGTGGTCAGTGTAGTGGTCAGTGTAGTGTTTGAAGCTCTCTTTCCTCGAGGATGTCTTGATCGTAAATACGACCAACCAGTTGAATCCCTGTACCAATCATCGCCTTTCCAATATCCGCTTTTGCTTCGCCTAAGAACACTTTAGCTTCTTCAGAAAACTGTATTTTCACCAGGGGAGCACCAGCTTTGTCTTTGTCGCCATCGACGCGACGCAGTACAATGTCACCAGAGGTCAATTCAACTATTTCCAGCAGTGAGGGAGACATCAAATCCTTCAACTCTTCATTGTCATTCATAGAGCAAAGCCTAACACATCGTACCTGATACTGCTATTTGATCGATGAGGAGCTAAGCCCTAGCANNTCAAAATACAGCCTCTCNCATTTTNATCTAAACTGGGTCTCGGCTACAACACGTTCATCCCTTAGATTTTCTTATTCATCCACTTTTTTTTCTGCAGATTTTTTTACTGCTGTTTTTTTCTTTGCTGTGGACTTTTTCTTAACGACCTTTTTCTTAACGACCTTTTTCTTGGGTGCCACCTTTTTCTTCGGCACCGGCACTTCTTCAACCCACTTACCCGCTTTATGGAAAGCACGCCAACCCGTCGCCTTGCCTTCCACTTCCGACATGACATATTGCTCTTTAGTCTTACGACTGTAGCGAATAATAGCAACATTACCGTCAGGATCGCTTGTGGGTGCGGAAGTGAGGTACTTAAATTTTGGATCCAACTCGTCCTTTACCGTCAGAATCTCCTCCACCTTCGGAGCACGCGTTTCTCGATGCTTAGGAAATTGACTTGCTGCCAAAAATATNCCTGCCGCTCCATCTCTCAACAAATAAAAATCATCTGTCTTTTCACATTCGAGGTGAGGCATCGGCACTGGATCCGCTTTCGGGGGGGCTGCCTCACCACTACGTAATAGTTTTCGGGTATTTTTGCATTCTTCATTAGTGCAACCAAAGTACTTACCGAACCGGCCAGACTTAAGCTGCATATCAGACTCACATTTATCACACTCGATAAGCGGGCCATCGTAGCCTTTTATTTTAAATTGGCCTTCTTCGATCTCAATACCTGTGCAATCTGGGCTATTGCCGCACACATGCAACTTACGGCCCTCATCGATTAAATAGTTCTCCATGGCCGTGNTGCACTTAGGGCAACGTTGCTTCGCCATCAACGCTTCTGTTTCCGCATCTTCCTCGCTGGTACTTTCGACTTCCTCACCAGAAATCAAATTAATCGTTTTTGTACAACGTTCTTTTGGTGGTAAAGCATAGCCAGAACAGCCAAGAAAAACCCCAGTACTTGCCGTACGCAATTGCATATTGCGTTGGCAGGTTGGACATTCAATTTCGGTATCAATGGGGTTGTTTTCCCGCATACCGCCTTCTGACTTTTGGGCTTCCTGTAAGCGGTTCTGGAAGTCCTCGTAAAATTCATCTAAGACATCTTGCCACTTAGCTTCACCATTGGATATTTCATCTAAAGAGCTTTCCATGCTCGCAGTAAAATNGTAATCCATTAAATGGGAGAAACATTCATACAGCCGGTCAGTCACTATTTCTCCCATTTTTTCAGCAAAAAACCNTCTGTTCTCAACCCGCACATACCCCCTATCTTGGATAGTGGAGATAATCGCGGCATAAGTTGATGGGCGACCAATACCTTTTTTCTCCAGCTCCTTCACTAGACTCGCCTCGGTATAGCGAGCTGGTGGTTTGGTAAAGTGTTGCTTTGGATCGAGCTCTTTCAACTGAAGTCGCTCACCTACCTTCACGTCGGGCAACTGTAGGTCTTCCTCTTTACCGCTACTGGGTTGTACTCTTAAGTGCCCTTCAAACACGAGGATACGGCCGCGAACCTTCAACTCATAATCACCGGCTTTCACTGTGATGTTTGAACTTAAAAACTCCGCTTGGGTCATCTGACAGGCTACAAATCGACGCCAGATCAGCTCATACAGCCGCTCAGCATCTCTATCCATCTTCACTAAATTAGTTGACTTCNTACCCACATCGGAAGGACGAATAGCCTCATGAGCCTCTTGAGCCCCCTCCTTGGCGCTATAACTGATAGGGTCGCTCGGTAAATATCGTTTACCGTAATCCTCTAAAATATGCGCCCGGCAAGATTCAACCGCTTCCTTACTTAGATTCGTTGAATCTGTTCTCATATAGCTAATATAGCCCGCTTCATAAAGTCGCTGAGCGAGCATCATGGTTTTCTTTACGCCAAAACTGAGCCGCGTACTTGCCGCTTGTTGTAGGGTTGAGGTAATAAACGGGGCGGGAGGACGACTCTTGGTAGGCTTATCCTCCCTGCTAAGAACGTCATAATCGGCACTATTTAGTGCCTTAAGTGCAATTTGCGCTTGCTCTTCATTAACCGGTCTGAACTTATCATCTTTACATTTAACAACTTGAAGTCTTAACGGAATTTTAGCTTGAGTCGCGGTATCGGCAAAAATCTCCCAAAACTCCTCTGGGTTAAAAGCCCGAATCTCTCGCTCCCTTTCAACCAATATACGCACCGCTACTGACTGCACGCGCCCCGCAGACAAACCTCTGGCGACCTTAGCCCACAACAGGGGCGAAACCATGTAGCCCACGACACGATCCAAAAACCGCCTGGTTTGTTGTGCGTATACGCGGCCAAGATTTAAAGTCCCCGGTTCATCAAAAGCAGCAGTTATGGCAGATTCAGTAATTTCATTGAAGACTACGCGCTTATAACGACTCTCATCGCCACCAATAACTTCTTGCAGATGCCAAGCTATAGCCTCTCCTTCTCTGTCCAAATCCGTAGCAAGATAGATAAAATCAGCGTCTTTTGCCAACCGCTTCAGCTCGTCAACTACTTTCTCTTTGCCGGGAAGGATTTCGTAGGTCGCCTTCCAATTGTGATCAGGGTCTATGCCCATTCTTGAAATAAGAGATGCTTTTGCCTTCTTCTTTTTGTAGGCCGCCTTCTTCTCAGGATTCATCTTGCGAGTTTTCGCAGCCTCTTTCGCCCTCGCAACGGGGTCAACTTTCTTTCTCGCACCACCGCTCACAGGCAGGTCTCTTACGTGACCTACACTGGACTTTACAACGAAATCCTTTCCCAAATACTTATTAATTGTCTTCGCCTTTGCAGGAGACTCGACAATGACTAGAGATTTTCCCATACGGACTAAATTACCACCAATTCTATTTCTCTATTAATCTGAAGGCGACATATATAAGTGTTAGATATGTTCNGGTCAAGAGAACTCTTTCTCTTTNCCCTATTCTGTTTTTAAGACAATCTTTTTTTGCCCGTCAAATNTATTTNAAAAAAAAGTCAGGGGCAATTTGCAATATCAGCCCCTACAACTATGATATTTAAGATATTTTTATTTTTTAAATAAAATTTCGAATAATAGCNATTTCTGCCGTTTTAGAAGAGTTAGGGCGTAGAACTCAATAATTTTATTTTGCAGTCGACTTACTCATAATAGAGCGTTTTTTATTCTATCCGAACACCTCTTACCAGTACAACACACCGACAGTAAAAGCCGTGCTCACCAAAAAGCAACCAGATTATGAACCTTTTAAAATCAACATTTAGCCAAAATGGGCGCTGAAAGATGAACCCCCTCGCCATTCTCGGAGGGCTCGTATTACTGGCGATAATCGCGGTGATAGGTAGCTCTATCGCTAATCAACGATATATTGAATCTAGCGTTAAAAAAAGAAATTTAAAATCACTCAAATATAGAGCTTTGCAACTACAAGAAATCTTAGAAGGCCTGGCAAGGACCACTTGCAATATGGACGTTCGCCAAGCCTTAAGCGAATGCATGATTGATACACTTCGTGATATCAAAGATACCGATCCGCAGCACCCCGGGATTGACGTAGTCATGGAGGCAACTCGACAGCTATTGAGCCTGCCCCCTAAATCACTAATTGAACACGATGGTCCAGCAGAAAGTGATAGTGAAATCAAAAAACTGCAGGGCTTCATACTCGCGGCCATAGCACTAGTGAGGAAGCTACCCGAAATGGGCCGTATCACCCACGCAGACTGCCAAGAATGGGTTTTACATTTACACATGCTTTATGTTCAAGTCGAGGTAGATGCCCATATTATGCAAGGAAATAAAGCCTTATCACTTGGCGATAAAGGTGATGCCTCAACCCACTTTCGAGTCGCTCAAACTAAACTTGTGCAATCTAAATATCATGGAGAAAGCAAAAAGAAGGAAATCGCGAAAATAGGCGATATGATTAGAAGCGTCTTCCACTAAACCGCAGCAACAGAATATTGATTTAGGTACATGTACTTCGAAGTTGAATCCGCGGGTTGTTATTATTTTCGAGCATATTTTAGGTAGCAATCAAATTAATGGCTATCATTTGATTAGGAATAAAATAATACACATAAGGGCATTATGCTATGAACTGTTGCCATAACACTCTCTCTACACCCGACTCAAAGCTCTTCAAGACCACTATGGCGGCTGTCCTGATCGCGTTATGGTCCTGTTTACTGCCAGCTGTAGCGTCCACAGATAAAACGATAGAGCCATTCCCTCAAGAACCCATCACGATGGATAATGACGAGATATCCCGTGTCATTACTGAAATTCACCAATCACGTATTTTACTGCAAAAGATCATCATGAATTATCACCTTTTTTCAGTAAGAGGCTCTGACCCTGTTTACAACAAGGCAATCGAAACACACACGAAAACATTCGCCGTTCTGCAGTCTTCACTCTCTAAAACACTCAATAAAAACCAAATCTCCGATTCCAGTTCACTGCAAAGCAACTGGAAATCATTCAACAAACTACTCTCCAATAACCGCAGTAGACTAAAGAAAAAACGTAGCGTTAACGCGCAACTAATGGACAACATGATGGCAAGTGCAGAACTATTAATGACAGATCTAGTCAATATTTCTGCCGATATCTCTAATATTTACCACTATGAAACAAAGCCCTCCATCGTTAAAACACGCGAGTTAAGCATCATAATGCAGCAGCTAGCCACTCACTACGCGGGCCGCTCATCTTCATCATTTGGCGTATCTCAGAAAGCACAGGAGAACGAAAAAACAATAGATGTCTTAGCTAAAGAATTCGCGGGTAAATTAGCGGAACTGGCGCAACACAAAGAAAATAATGAGGAGATTAAAGCGCTCTTTAATAGGGTCAATACAAAGTGGCGCTTTATCGAAAAACCTTTGGAAGATTATACTGAAAGCAGCATTCCGTTTTTAATTACGCGGTACAGTGATCACATCATTACCGTGTTACAAAAAATCGCCTCACTGTACCAGTAACATTAAATACCAGTAGTCTGTAAAAAACATTACACTCCACTTTTTTGTCTCTTAATTTCCGCGATAATAAGCTGGCTGATCCCGTCTAAGTAGTGTTTTATTTTCTCCACAGACTCTTCATCACCCCCTTCATGCCAAAAAATAGAACAATTTTTGAAGCTCAAATCAATGGCTATGGCCTCTAGATCCGACGTCGTGATTTCATCCAATAGTGCCTTTAAACTAGGGATTTTATCCAGTTTATTCGATGCAACCTCGTGCCATTGCCATTCCTCTTCACCCCGATAAATCCAACGAAAGTAAGTCCCTTTAAGAGTAAGATCATCAGTGCCACGAAAATCATCTACAGTCAACTGAGTATCATCAAACGGAAATGTATACCGAACAAACCGGTTTTTTTCAATCAACTTATTCGCCTGGGCCCACTTAAAACGTTGCACCCCTGGACATGTCACCGTCATTCCCACCGCCATAGCCTTAGCCCGCAATTTTGTCAGATGACGCTCTCGGGGCGTTGGGCGCAGCCATAGGATGGGACCTATCATCATTGAAATTACCAGTAGAATAATAAGGTAAGCCATATGCACCGACACACTCTTTTATGAAAATTCAATCAATCATCAACCGATTCTTTACAGTCACTTTTAACTAGTAGAGAATACTCTCTCATCATCATAAAAACGAGCTAAACAGATCTATGGACGAAGAAACATCAGAAACTTCAGAAATATCAGAAACACCAGCGACACCAGCGACATCAGAAACATCAATGACAACAAATGAGAGATCTCGTTTTTTACAGACAATGCTGAGCGTACTGGCAGCCGGTATTGGCATACAAAGCAATAAAAATAGCGAACAAGATTTTGAACAGAGTAATTTCAAAATCATTGTTTTTGCGGGTTTGATTGGCGTTGCCCTTTTCATCTTTACCTTGGTGACCCTTGTGTCTTATATCGTAGATCAACAATAACAAGATCAACAATAATAAGATCAGACTGCGCACTCCTACCTAGAGTCTAATGACCCCCAGCTCTAGAAATCAACGCCTTAAGATCTTTAATTAACTCCTTATAATCATTGTCGGCAGCATAATACATCATAACAAAACCCGATGGATCAACTAGATAATAGGGGTTTTCCTCCGACTCACCGGGTGCAAACTCTTCCGAAAAGCCTAGCCATTCGCTTTCATCCACATTGACCACTCGCAACTTCGGGTGTTCTTTATCGAGATATTCTAAAAACTCCGGACTCAAGCTGGGGCCCCTATTGAGATAAATACGTCTCAAGGCATCTGCATTTTTCCCCATTGCAATATGTACCTGTCGAGTTAAATAAAGCCGCTGATCACACACTTCATCACAGGCCCGGGTCTCCGGCAAAATAAAACTCCACCTCCCGCTCTGGTGATAATTAAAGGTTGCTCCATTTACATCGCTTAGTTTCAATGTATCAATTTGTTTGGCCGGTCTAATCAAAGTACCCTTATTGGTGGTACTCGTGGGGATGCCCATTCCTGTCAGATACATTAGAGTCGACAACGTTACTGTGATGACCGGCAAGCCGATCAAGAAAAAAATTGCGGCTTTGCTTTTTGAGTTTTCCCCAGGGGCCGAAGTTGTGGCCGAAGTTGTTTCTGACATATATAATTCCGTGTAGGCGCAGATGCCCATGAAGGTGTTGAAAAATAACTAGTGCATTGATGGGTTTACTTGCGGGCCTTAAAGCCTATGAAGTCAAAAATCAACGCAAGGTAGCAAAGCATTAAAGTTCCCGCCAAGGCAAACCATTGGAAAGCGTATCCCTCGTGGTTTTCAGGTTTCAGGCCGCCAACAGACAACCAATGTCGTGCTAATACTCCGGGCATTTCTTCCTCTAAACGTAGCACAAAAGGAAACAATCGATTCTTAAACTCGGATTGAAAGTCTGCGAAGTTTACAAACGCAAGCCTTTTTGGCCAACCTTGATTCTGTTCCGCGCTACCGATCAAGTAGGGGACTCTGGTGGGCACGAATACTCGGGCAATTAGCTCCAAGTCACCATCAACGGGCGCTACGATGGGATACTGAGTACGATCGAGATTACCTTTAGTCCATCCTCGGCTCACAAGCACGGTCAATCCACCGGAGGATANCTGAAAAGGCGTGACAACATCATANCCAAAGATNGAACGATAAATCTGATTATCTATTAGGATATTTTTATCATTGATATAGTGACCTCGCAACAGCACTTTTCGATAGGCCAACTCTGCTGCTGGCATCTCCAATAGCGACTCAATCTCTTGTGCGTCCCGGTTTTGCCTTGATACAGAAATCTCTTGTAAATGATATTTCTCAGTAGCTCGATCCAGCTGCCAAAACCCCAAACGGTTCAGTACAGGAAACATGATGAGCACAAAAAGGGTCATTTTCCAATTACGCTTTAATCTCATTTATTTCGAACCTACTAACACGCTAGGATCACTACTGATTTAGAATATATACACAAACAGGAATAAGCCAACCCAAACCACATCAACAAAATGCCAATACCAGGAAGAGGCTTCAAATCCAAAGTGGTCTTCGCCGGTAAAATCACCCTTAAGAGTTGAACGCAACCATTGAACCGTTAACATCGTCGCTCCCATACATACGTGAAAGCCNTGAAATCCCGTTAAAATAAAGAATGTGGAGCCATATATACCCGANTTCAATGTTAAACCCAGCTCGGTATACGCTTCATGGTATTCCAGCGCNTGAAACCCGACAAAGGCAAAACCCAAAATCAACGTCAGCGCCAACCACAGATTAAAACCCGATTTCTTGCCCGCCTTTAATGCGACATGCGCAAAATGTACCGTAACACTGGAACTCAACAGTAAAATCGTATTAAGTAACGGAATACCATTCCAATGCACTAACTCTTTGGCGCCGGTAAAAATTCCATTATTGGCCTGTACTTGATTCTTAATCCCTACCGTTTCTTGTGGCGTTGTTTGCATCGGCCATGCGTATTGAAAGCCTNCCCATAATAAACCTTGGGTATCCCCCACTTTTGTACCTTCGCCTCCTAACCAAGGTCCTGCTAAATTTCTAACATAAAATAAAGTACCAAAGAAAACGACAAAGAAACAAACCTCCGAAAAGATAAACCACTGTATACCCAAAACGTAAGAACGCTTGAGCTGAGCGGAGGCTAGCCCGGCTTTATTTTCAATCACCGTGGTTCGAAACCAGACAAATAAGGACGCAAGAAAAAGCACTAAGCCAACAACGGATACCAACCAAGCGAACCCACCACCCTCGCCAAAGGTCATGCCATTGAGACCCGCTGCAAAGCCACCAATTAACAAACCCACTGAGATTGATGTAAATAGAGCTAAAGAACTACTGTCTGGAACATAATAGGATTCGTGATCTATAGAAGCCACTGATGCCTCCCTTAATATTTAATGATTAGTTAATTAATTTATTTATTTATTGATTGATGCTACCGATTTATTTTCTGTTACATCAAATAATGTATAAGTTAACGTAATAGTATGGATACTTTCTGGTATTTCAGCGTCTATGACAAAACGCAAGCCCATCTCTTCTGCCGTTCCCGCTTCCAGTTCTTGCTGCTTAAAGCAAAAACATTCGATCTTATGAAAGTATTTAGCGGCATAACCTGGAGTAATACTAGGTACTGCCTGAGCTGTCATATTATGGGACGTTGGATTACTAGCATAAAACACAGTGCTGTAATCTTTCCCTGGATGAACCTTGATACTGGTATGCTTGGGCTTAAAGGTCCAAGGCATTTCATTATTGTTAAGCGCAACGAACTGAATATTGATACTTCGATTTGTCACGACTATATCTTCATTCATCTCATAGGCCACTAGATCCACCTTGCCATTAATGCCTGCTAGATCGCAGATAACATCATACAAAGGGACCAGTAGAAACCCAAACCCAAACATGGCGACAACCAACAGTATTAGGTAGCGGATGGTCTTAGTCTGNGGNTTGCCTTGTTTNTCTTNCAACATGTGCTTTCTCANAGTACTNAATCGTAANTTTATTTAACTACTGGGGGCGTAGAAAAAGTATGGAATGGCGCGGGGCTTGGTATAGTCCACTCCAAACCATTCGCACCTTCCCAGGTCTTCTCCGCAGTGTTCTTTTTACCGCTTCGAATGGTATGTATAACCACGAATAAAAACAGTAACTGAGAAAATCCATATATAAAAGACCCGATGCTAGAGAGCATATTAAAATCAGCAAACTGTAAGGCATAATCTGGGGTACGGCGTGGCATACCCGCCAGCCCTACGAAATGTTGTGGGAAAAAGGTGAGATTAAAGCCCACAAATGCAATCCAAAACTGCGTTTTCGCCAAGGTTTCGCTATACATTTTCCCCGTCCATTTTGGTAACCAATAATAAACAGCCCCTGTCATACTAAAAATTGCACCAGCAACCATGGTGTAGTGAAAATGAGCAACTACAAAGTAAGAATCTTGATAGGCAAAATCGATGGGGGCGATGGCCAGCATAAGCCCCGTGAATCCACCCATGGAAAATAGAAATACGGTTGCTATACCGAATAACATCGGCGCTTCAAACGTAAGCGCTCCCCCAAACATTGTGGCAATCCAGTTAAACACTTTCACGCCTGTTGGAATGGCGATTAACATGGTGGCATACATAAAGTAGAGCTCACCAGCCAATGGCATACCGGTGGTGTACATGTGATGCGCCCAAACTATAAAGCTCAAGAATGCGATAGATGCAGTGGCGTAAACCATAGAGGAATACCCGAACAAAGGTTTTCTGGAGAAGGTAGGAATAATTTCAGATATGACACCAAAAGCAGGCAAGATAATAATATACACTTCAGGATGACCGAAGAACCAAAATACATGTTGAAACAAGACCGGATCACCGCCACCGGCTGCGCTAAAGAATGAAGTGCCGAAATGGATATCCATTAACATCATGGTCACCACACCCGCCAACACGGGCATCGCGGCAATGAGTAAAAACGCCGTAATCGCCCAAGTCCAAACGAACATCGGCATCTTCATATATGTCATACCTGGCGCACGTAAGTTAATAATGGTCGCCAATATATTGATGGACCCCATGATGGACGACGCGCCTAAGATATGTATCGCAAAGATAAAAAAGGTCGTGGTAGGCGGTGCATAGGTAGTGGAAAGTGGCGCGTAAAAAGTCCAGCCGAACGCCGGTGCTCCGCCCTCCATAAAAAAGGTGCTAATCAATAAAATGACGGCAACCGGAAGTAACCAGAAACTTAAATTGTTCATTCTTGGCAGTGCCATATCAGGTGCACCAATCATCATTGGAATCATCCAATTTGCCAGCCCGACAAAGGCCGGCATGATCGCACCAAACACCATCACCAAACCATGCATGGTGGTCATTTGATTAAAGAAATGCGGCTCTACCAACTGTAATCCTGGCTGGAAAAGTTCCGCCCGAATAACCATTGCAAAAAAACCACCAACGAAAAACATAACAAAGCTAAACCAAAGATATAGGGTTCCGATATCTTTATGATTCGTCGCAAATAGCCAACGTTTGATGCCCTTGGCAGGACCGTGATGCTCACCCATTATTCAATCCTTCTTTGACTATTGATTAAAGTTAGTAATATCTGAAGCTTGGACGACGTCACCCGTATCGTTACCCCAAGCATTGCGCTCATAGGTGATAATGGCTGCCAGAACATCCGCTGGCAGTTGTGCCCCGTAAGCGGCCATNGCCGTACCTGGCATCCCATTTACGACCACGTCAATATGCTCATTAACGTCGCCCAAAGCGATGGGACTGTC
Source organism: Pseudomonadales bacterium (assembly GCA_016765265.1). Taxonomy (GTDB): domain Bacteria; phylum Pseudomonadota; class Gammaproteobacteria; order Pseudomonadales; family DC-out160; genus DC-out160. Next base: position 19,654 of record JAESQG010000239.1, read on the forward strand.
TTTTAATGCGGGGAAGATTCCCGCAATACCGGTGCCTGTTGCTAGGTGACAAGCAGCACAGTTTTTCTCGTAAAGGGTTTGTCCACTGGCCATCAACTCATCTTTAGATTTAACCCTGAGATCGACTTTAGACGCATTCTTTTTACTGGCTAACCAAACTGAATAATCCTCTTCACTCACTACGTTGACCACGATCGGCATAAAACCATGATCCTTACCGCATAATTCAGCACACTGACCCCGATAGGTTCCTATTTCCGTGGGCATGGTCCACGCTTCATTAACAAAACCAGGAACCGCATCCTTTTTCACGGCAAGAGCAGGGACCCACCAAGCATGAATAACATCGGCAGCTGTTAGCAGAAAGCGGGTTTTTTTATTAACGGGAATCACTAGCGGCTCATCTACTTCTAGCAAGTAGTTTTCGCCCTTAGGTTCAAGATTATTTATCTGATCCTGTGGAGTGGACAAAATACTCATAAAAGAAAAGTTGTCGCCGCCGTCTTTATCAATGTACTCGTACTTCCATTTCCACTGGTAACCGGTGATCATAATATCCAGATCGGCTTCACTGGTATCATAAATATCAATCATCGTTTTCGTGGCTGGCACCACCATGGCAATGAGAATTAAGGTAGGAACGATGGTCCAAGCGATTTCTACTTTGGTACTTTCAACAAAGGTGGCAGGGGTTCTGCCCGAAGACTTNCTATGTGCAATGATCACATAACCCATAACACCGAAGACCACCACCGCTATCGCCACACAAATCCAANGAATAATCATGTGCAGGTCGTAGATATCACGTCCTATCTGGGTGACTCCGGGGGATAAGTTGATTTGCCACCTTTCACCGGGATCTGCTAATACGTTGGTACTGAGATAAACCAGCAGCAAACCCGCCAGACGAAACGATTGTTTCATGAGCCAATTAATCCTCAAGTACATAACTTACTTGTCTCCGTAATTTATTTTGTTTGNATTGATGANANGTAGGGTGTCATTGTGAGTGCTTNGACCGTTGCCAAATTTTAGGCAANACGNTCTTCTGGTCATTTAGTAATCNCTAATNAACTCCGAAAAAGATAATGAGGATATGCGAATGGGCTAGCACTTATTGTCGACACTTTGTTTACCATCAGCATTTGCCACAAGCCAATAGTAGAAAGTGAAAGATGGATTATCTGCGACAACGAATGGTTAAAAAAGTAGCATTCACACAAGATTTCGGGGGGATTATACCTGAAGGTTTTTTTGAAAACCAGAGGACTATTTGTATTATCGTGGTCATTTTTTGATTATTTTTGACCNCAATGACTTAGATCAAATTTCGATCNNCCAGCCTCATTCTACAAGAAATAAATTTAGAGANTACTGAGATAAATTTAGAGAANACTGAGATAAATTAGAGAATACTGAGATTAATTAGAGAACGCCGATGGTTTTCGCATACTCTGAAATCACCACGACTACTATGGAAATAGCAATAACAACACATAAGCAAGCCAGCAAAGCCGGCTTTAAAACTGAACCTATTGATTGTTCATCGGGATTATTAGCCTTTCGGTTTTGATCACTGCTATCCAAATAAAGGGAAATCGCCAAGCCTAAGGTGTAACTGCAGGTGGCTGCAAAAAAAACAAGGGCTCCCACATAGGGGTTTCCTATTTCATCTTGGTAAAATAATGTACCCGCTGCAGTCAGCATTCCTAGATGACCCAACCAGATCATCATTCTTTCAATTTTATTCATGACCCTGCAACCACTGACTGCTAATTCCCATTTCTGGACTTATTCTGGATTCGATGGAGACGACAATCGAATTTTGACGGAATAATATACCCTTTTGATCACAAAATCAGAGTATCTCGAAGAAAGGTGGAAACGTTATATTTTAAACAGCGGGTATTTGACTGCTGTTTCTGGGTTAAAACAAACGAATATGACGATCGTCCTTCATCGCCCAACCATCATCTTCACCCATAATCTTGGGTCTTACTTTTTGTAATTGAGTTTCGAGTGAAAAAGAGACACTGGAGGATAAATTAAAAAAGCTTAACAGGGCTTTAAGATTGGAGTCACTTTCACAGGCAGAATGGATACGTTGCCAGAAAGCTTGATTTAGCAATTGCAGTTGTTGGTTGATTCTTATCAGTCCTTGAAAGTCCCAATCAGGCCGATGACCTTCTCTGTAAAGAAAATATTGTCGTAACAAAAACTGAGAAGCAGAACGCGTTATAAATTCCTCTTGAGAGGCAAATGGAAGATGATTTTGAGCGTTAGGCTTCAACTTGCCTAAAATTGGGCAATCGCTAGTGGCCATAATTAAACCCATTAGCGAGCGTAGACCTTCTTCCAATGGCGCCTCTTTATAATATTCTCTTTGTGGGGTCACCACGCGTACTTTGGCATTTTTAATAGCAGGTAATTGTTGAAAATCCTCCACAACATGCTGCAAATCAATGGCGGCAGGACAGTGCTTATATTGCAACTTACTTAAGGGGCAGTTACTACATTGTGAGTGCTCGAGCTTCGTCCAGTCTGAAGCATCACTGCGATCAACACTGGCATCATATTGTCGATCTACATCAACTTCATAATGGAGTTCAACGTCATCCATGACAAAGGTATATTCAATATTCATGAATATTTACCTCCCTTTATTTCATCCGTTATATGCTCAAAGTGACGCCTATCGCCACTCCATTATATCTATCTATAAACCTATCTATAGACCTATCTCTGCACCAACTCATTACATCGTCCTTGAGTATCTCATCAGTTTAGCCACTTTTAGAATTTTTAAAATGAATGCCTTACACTATTTAGTACTTTACTTAAAGAATTGACATTTCAGTCATACTTTATTATTACTTCGCTACACAGTACTTATATTGTTAAATTTTGGAGTGTGCTATTAAAATCAACATCAATCAAATCGTCGTCATTGTCTTATTAGTAGCGATTGTAGGCTGGCTGGGGTCTGGCAGTATTTCCACACAGCCAACCAATAAACCAGACTTAAAACCGGCATCGACCTCATTGGATCTAGCCCGCATACAAGTAAAACAACAAACTGCTATCACTGTTCACCAACAGATTTATATTCACGGCCGCACTTTCCCCAGTCAACAAACTCAATTAAGAGCCGAGTTTGCTAGTAAGATTATCAACATCGCAAAAGATAAAGGCACGGAAGTTAAAAAAGGGGAACTTTTGATGCAACTGGATCCTCAGGATCTACCCAGCCTGCTTCGTCACGGTAAAGCATTGGTTAACCAAAGAACACTAGAGTATGAAGCCGCTAATCGATTGAAAGGGCAAAAGCTTATGGCCAAATCCAAGTTGGCAGAAGCTAAAGCTCAATTGGAAGCCGCCAAGGCAAACGTAGACGGTCTAACCCAGCGATTAAACAATACCTCTATTCGAGCCCCTTTTGATGGCATATTTTCCGATCGTTTTGTAGATATAGGTCATCTGGTTAAATTCGGAGATCAGTTGGGCACATTTGTTAACTTCATGCCAATGCTGATAAGGGGTTTGGTACCTGAAAAAAATCGTCATAAAATCAAACTAGGGCAAGCGGCAGAAATATATCTATTAAACGGCCAACGCCTGAATGGTGAAGTACACTATATCGCTAGCACGGGAAACGATAAGACCCACACATTTGTCGTTGAGATTAATGTACCAATGAATAGTCAAAATGACGGGGCTGCCGGCATTACTGCACGAGTCGCTATCTCTGGCGAAGATATTGTCGCTCACCTAATCTCTCCCGCCTTATTTGAATTGAATGCTAAAGGTCATCTGGGCGTTAAAGTGGTAGATAAAACTGACCACATTATTTTTGTTCCTATCGAGATTGTTAAAGCCGATGAAACAGGAACTTGGGTCACTGGTTTGGACCCTACCATTGATTTAGTAGTAGTGGGTCAAGGTTATGTTAAAGTTGGCCAGCAAGTTGAAAAAGTTTATATTGATGATCAAATAGATTCTCCCGAAAGCCCCATTGAAGTCACCAAGAATACCATTCGCTCTAACACTCACAAGACAAACTAATTATGTCACTTATCGACGTAGTCTTATCCCACGCTCGAACAGTCTTAATGTTTCTAGCCCTGGTCTTGGTGAGCGGCACAGTGGCCTATATCGAAATTCCAAAAGAATCTTCACCGGACATTACTGTTCCCTACGTACATATATCGGTCAAACTCAAAGGCATTTCACCAGAAGACTCAGACCGGTTATTGATGGGCCCCTTATACAAACATCTACAAGGTATGGATGGTTTAAAGGAGATACAAACAAACGCTTCCCTCGGTCATGCTAGCGTTACCCTGAAATTCAGAATGGGCACCGACATCGATCAAGCCCTTATCGATGTCAGAGAACAGGTTGATAAAGCGAAACAAGATTTCCCCCAAGAGGCAGACGACCCTCACATCCAGGAATTCAACCTTGCTCTTTTCCCCGTGTTAACTATTGCCTTGTCCGGTGATGTTGAAGAACGCGTTCTTTTGAACATCGCAGAGGAATTACAAGATAAGCTGGAAGCATCGCCTGACATTTTGGAAGGCACCTTAAAGGGTGTGCGTGAAGAAATTGTCGAAATTATTATCGACCCTCTCGCCATGGATAGCTATGCGTTATCCCAAGAAGAGCTGTTCAATCTTGTAACCCAAAATAATGGATTAATCGCCTCAGGCATATTAGACACGGGTCAGGGTCGATCTGCCATAAAGGTTCCGGGTCTTATTAAAGATGAAAAAGAGCTGTTAAATCTTCCTGTGAAAGTAGACGGTGATCAAGTGGTTCTGTTCAAAGACATTGCCTTTGGCCGCAGAAGCTTTGCAGATCCGCGCTCATACGCCCGAGTCCATGGCAAAACAGCCGTTTCAATAGAAATCAAAAAACGCCTAGGCAGCAATATTATTTACGCCATTGAAACCGCGAAAAAAATAGTGGCAGAAGCATCGGTACACTGGCCTGCGAATGTTGAGGTGTCCTATGCCCATGATGAATCTATCCGGATAAAGAATCAATTGAGTGACCTCCTCAACAATGTCGCGACGGCTACCTTTTTAGTTATGCTCGTCATTGTCTTTAGCCTCGGGTTCACCAGTGGTGGGCTAGTAGGCATCGCAATCCCGGGCTCGTTTCTAACCGCTATTCTCGCCATTCAATTAATGGGATACACCCTTAATATGGTGGTGCTATTCGGACTTATTTTAGCAGTGGGAATGCTGGTGGATGGTGCCATTGTTGTCACCGAATACGCTGACCGAAAAATGGTTGAGGGAATGCATCGCCGCCGTGCTTATGCTGAAGCCGCCAACCGCATGGGCTGGCCCATTATCTCCTCTACAGCGACCACCTTAGCGGTCTTTATGCCGCTCCTCTTTTGGCCCGACATTACCGGGGAGTTTATGAAGTTTCTCCCCATCACCATGATCGCGACACTCTCTGCATCATTAGTGATGGCGCTGCTCGTCGTTCCTACTATAGGCTCACTATTGGGTAGACCCGGCACCCATAGTCACTCTCTACAAAAGGCTCTCCTCGCAACGGAGTCTGGCGATCTCTCTTCTATAGGGGGCGTAACCGGATATTATATTCGTATTTTACAGGGTGCTTTAAAGCACCCTGTATGGATACTGTTAAGCGTAATCGCTAGTTTGGTTATAGTGGTGTTTTTGTATATTAACTTTGGCAAAGGTGTAGAGTTTTTTCCTGACAGTGATGCCAAAAATGCCAAAGTCAGTATTAGAGCCAGAGGCAATTTATCTATTGATGAACGCGACGCGCTGGTGAAAGAAGTAGAACAAATAGTACTGCGTATGCCCGAGGTGGATATCGCCTACAGCACCACCGTGACGAGAATCCAACGGGGCAGCACAGAAGACACCATAGGCTTTATTCAGCTGGAGCTCCATGAGTGGCAAAAGCGCCGCAAGGCCGATCTCATTATTAAAGATATCCTGCACTACACAAAAAATATTCCAGGTATTATCGTTGAAATTGAAAAAAGTAAACAAGGCCCGTCAAAGGGTCGCGCCATTCAACTGGTGATGGCTGCCCGAGATAACGACCAATTAAAAGCGGCGGTACAAGACATCTATCATTTGTTTCAACAAACTGAAGGGCTAACAGACATTGCCCATAGCCTGCCTCTTCCGGGCGTCGAGTGGGTGCTAAAAGTGGATAGGGCAGAAGCAAGTCGTTATGGTGTCAATATTGCTATGATTGGTACCACCATTAAATTGATGACCAACGGCCTCTACATCGCCGATTTTCGTCCCGATGACAGCGATGATGAATTAGAAATCCACATGCGTTTTCCTGAAGATTCCCGACACTTGGATCAGCTAGATCAGCTCAACATCCCCACCCGTTATGGATTGGTGCCTATTGGCTATTTCGTTCAACGTAAAGCAATGCCTAAATTATCTCAAGTAACGCGGGTTAACAGCCTGTACAAGTACACCATCAAGGCCGACACCCTAGAAGGCGTGCAAAGCAGTACGGTGTTGAAACAGCTAATACCTCAGATTAAGGAAATGTTACCCGAGGGTGTATTGTTTACCTTTTCTGGAGATCAAGAGCAGCAGGCCAAAAGCACGGCTTTTTTAATAAAAGCCTTCGCTATTGCCTTATCAGTCATGGCTATTATCTTAGTCACTCAATTTAATAGCTTTTATCAGGCCTTATTGATTCTGAGCGCTGTCCTCTTCTCCACCGTCGGCGTACTCCTTATCTTAATGGTGCGCGGCGAACCTTTTGGAATTGTGATGAGTGGCGTCGGTGTTATCGCCCTTTCAGGCATTGTGGTGAACAATAATATTGTACTCATCGACACATTCAATCATCTCAGAAAATCAGGCATGGACCTTTATGAAGCCGCCGTCAGAACAGGTGCACAACGTTTACGCCCCGTGGTACTCACCACCGTCACGACGATCTTAGGTTTACTCCCCATGATCTATCAATTAAATTTCGATATCCTAGATAGAGAAATCGCTATAGGTGCGCCCTCCGCCCAATGGTGGACACAGCTCTCTATTGCCATTGCAGGCGGCTTACTATTTGCCACCGTGCTCACCCTCGTACTAACACCTTGTCTTCTAATGATTGGCCCCAATAGAAAAACAAACTCTACAAATCAAGTCAGCACTGAAATTGCAGAAAATCAATTACCTACCACATCCGCATAACAATGCGCGACCCACTTTTTAGCTAACGGCGTTTTTATTTAGCTAACGGCTGGTTTATTTAGCTCACAGCTGCTTTATCGCGCGATAGTTTTAAATAATTTACTCGTTTCTGCGTGGGCACTGGCTAGCACAACGAAAGGATTGAACTATCCTTTTATTGAAGCGTTCTGATGCGTTCTGATGCGCTAAAATGTGACAGCTACCAGAGCCTTACTTATAACCCTTTGAAGACGAAGAGATAATGGTATCCGCTAACAATAAGTTAACTAATCCAGGCTCCGCAGTACAAAGCCCAGACCTTAACTGGAGCCAAGTCAAAGAAACAATCTCTTTGATGTGCCTGGCGATGGCACAAATAGATACCACCCTGACAGATAGCTCTCGTTCTGTGGATGATTTAACGGAGTCCTTTACCTTTTTAGCTAAAGATGCCATGAAGCTTTGCGAAATTCATGAAAAGGACAGTAGTGGAGAAGGTGCAGATTCGCCCCTACTCTCACAAACACAGGAAATCGCAGTCTCTATGTTGCAACGCATTAATTCGGCCATTATTGCGTTTCAGTTTTACGATCGTCTGACTCAACGTCTACACCATGTTCGGGGTACCCTCAATGATTTAGGGGAGCTCATTGATGATCCCACTCAACTTTACAATCCAGAAGAGTGGTCCAAATTACAAAATGAGATCCGTTCTTGCTATACCATGGAATGCGAACGCTTGATGTTCGATCGGATTATGAAAGGCGATACTATCGACGAAGCTTTACAACTTTACCATCATCAGTTTACTGAAGAAGATAAAATTAAAGACAGTGACGATCAGACTGACGACGACATTGAATTGTTTTAGCATTTAAGCCTAACTTAAACACTAGCCCTAAGTAGTGTACTCCGCATTAATTTTGATATACCCCTCACTTAAATCACAACCCCAAGCCTTGGCGGTATAAACCGGGCGACCAATCTCCACTTCAATATCAACGGTTTTTGCCTCACCCATACGCGCAGACAAAGCCTCTAAATCCAGCGGTATTTGATGACCGTATTCAAACACCGTTTGCCCCAAAATTTTTATCAACACATCGGCAGGTTGGATTTCAGGAAGCGTCTCTCGATCGGAAGGCTTACCCACTGCCATCACAATGCGCCCCCAATTGGGATCACGTCCATATACCGCAGTTTTGATTAATGGAGAGTTAATAATTTTTTTCGTAAATAAACGTGCGTCCTCATAAGAGGTGGACAAACTCACTTTAGCTTCAATGACTTGATTAGCCCCTTCCGCTTGGCCAATAATATCGCGGGCCAGTTTTAAGCATAATGCTGTCAACGCACGTTCAAAATGTTGCAAACCCACTTCATCAATGGTTTTTTCATTAGTAGAAAAAATGGCTACCGTATCACTGGTACTAGTATCACTATCCACCGAAATAGCGTTAAAGGTTTTGTCCACCGCTCGTTTCAGGATTTGATCCAAATCCGTTTTATCAATCTTTACGTCAGTAAAAAAGTAACTCAGCATGGTCGCCATATTTGGCTCAATCATACCGGCTCCTTTAGCAAAGCCACAAAGAGTGACACCATCAAATTCAACAGATGCCATCTTCGCTTGTTTATCTGTCGTCAAAATCGCTACAGCCGCTTGTTCCAATGCACAGGCTTGTAATTTTTCTGCGACGCCATCAATCGCATTACCTACAATATCCATTGGTAACGACACACCGATAACCCCGGTACAGGAAATCAACTGACTAG
>JAESQG010000240.1 GCA_016765265.1 Pseudomonadales bacterium
TAAGGCTTCTTGACCATTGCTAGCCGAGTGGACTCGATAATTTAAATTTAATAAAATACTTTTTATTAGCATCTGGTGTACTGGATTATCCTCAACTATGAGGATGTCGAAGGTCTTATTGGAGGCGAGTTTAGCTTGGTTCTCTTCCCCCTCTTCGCTTGCGTTGGTTGATAGGCTTTCAGTGGACTGATCCACGAATATTTTTCTATCTAGACGATTATTGGATTGTACTTCACTTATGCCTAATAGTTCTTCAATCATGAGCACCATTTCAGCGGCGTATTCTGTTGCTGAGCTAACATACTTGCCGACCTGTTTTGAGACGCCTGCATTTTTTATTAAATTTAGATTCCCAATAATGCCATTCATTGGCGTGTGTAGTTCGTAGCTTACTGTAGCCAGAAAGTCATTTTTAATCTTATTACTGTGTGCTAGATTCTTGTTTGCAAGAATAAGGTTTTGTCTCGCCTCTTTTTCAGCTTTTGTTTTCTCGTTGCGATAGAAATTAATGCGATCGGCTAGAGCGAATGATAGTAGCAGTGAGAAAATAATGAAACCATATAGACTAGCAGAGTTAGTGACTATATTTGAGGGAATTACGGCAATGGCCGTCAGTGATTCGGTGATGCCCCCTATAATAAGGGAGACTGATGCCAACAAGAAAAATCTAGCCATGTGATTTTTCTTCAGAAAATTAATAATGCCCGCAGCCAAGGTGAGGAGTAGTGTCGCAAGGGTTAGAATAATGACAGGCTGTATAACATCAGTGTAGTTGTTGGCTACTAAGCTCCATGCCGCCAAGCCAGCAGCGAGGATAGCGTTAATGGCCAGAACCTTATGTAGTATTGGTGTATGGATTTCAGTCTGCAAAAAACTTCTTGTAAACAATGGGCCAAATAGACCTACACAGGCAATGCTCAAGGCTAGGCCTTGGTTCGACCACCATGGCGAGGTATGCCAAAAATATTGGTGCCCCAATCCATTAAGATTTATTTGGTATAGCACAAAGGAAGATACATAAAGAATGTAGTACAAATAACTCCGGTCTCGAGTTGTGAGATAGAGTAAGAAATTATAAAACAACATCGCAAATATGATACCGCCATAAATGCCGTAACCTGTTTTTCTTAGATCCAATTGCTGAATAAAGGCAGCTTGAGAGTAGACATTAATAGGGATGCGCATTGAACTTTGGCTTTTTACTTTAAAATAAAATGTGTTTGTGCGGTCTGGTGAAAGGTTGATATTAAATGCGTAGCTAGTGGTTTTTATATCACGGTTAGAGAAATCAAATAAATCTCCTGTTATTAAAGGAATATATTTACCATTAGCATTTCTTTGGTAGAAGGTGATTTCGTCAAGAGGAGGGAAGTCTATCTCGGTTATCCACGGTTCTGAAGTTCGACTTAGCGCGCTGGCGTCGATATCTAACTTAACCCAAACGGTGGAACGAGTATATCCCAAACTTAAGGTGTCAGATTTATTCTGTGTGAAAGAAGTTTTTGCCGACGAAGCGATGTCTTTAATCGTTAGTTTGTTTTTCGCGTCAATTAGGTATTCTAAGTTTAGGCCCACTTGGTATCGTTGGGTCTGATCATTAAGCTGTACCGTAGCGGTATGACCAAGGATAGACAAAAACAATAGTGGAAGGGAAGAAAAAAGGATAGCGAGCTTCCCTAAATGATGCCCAAATCCTACTGAAGTCATCCGATCCCTTTCCTGTGATAGGTTTACTAAATAGGGTTGTACAATTTAGCTAGTATAGCCACACGCCGACAAAGAGGGTTGCGCGAGGGTACTTTAATTAAGCTTAGCTCAGGATTCGCTCGCAAGGGGCAATAGGATGTGATAATTTAATGGAGGGGAGTTTTTATTGTAGCTATTTTCTTCACATTATCAGTTAAATTGACTTCATCAATATAACCAATGCCGTTTCTATTTTTCTCGATCCATTGTATTACCATTGTATCATCGCTTAGCTTTATTGGTCGACGCATCCTGCCTGAAAATATTTTTCTTGCCCAAACCCGATTGAGTTGAGCCATAGATTGGCCCACGGCATGTTTAACAAATTTCCGTGTGATCTCTCTATCAGAGGGCTGGTAAGATAAGACAATGGGACTGTTATCAACGAACTCAGAGACTCTTACTCGGTAGATTTTTTTCAGATCCACCACTGATAAGCTGTCTGAAGGATTACTAATATTAACAATAATAGCGATGTCTGCTGTACTGGGCAGTGAGACAAATAAGGTGATTAATAGTATTAGCTTAGTTATCTGTTTCATGCTTTTACAGCTAAAAGATAAGATTGAGTGACATGCTGTAAATTGTTACTTTGTCATCGAAGCCTGGCAACAGAGGTAGAATCAATAGCCCAGCCCCGTCAAAAATTTCGCCATTAGTTACCTGTGCTTTATAAGATAGGGCTTCACTGACATTATATCGAAACCCTAATGTGACTGAATCCGCCCTATACATCGCCGTTGCTAGACTGGTTCTAATGTTGTTTGCGCCATAAGTTATTATAGGCATCCATTGATCGATATACCCGTACAAAGATATATAATACCCGCTGTTGTAAGTGTTCGGTTGACTTCCCTTCAGGTGACTGTATTCCGATATAAGCCCCCAGACATCTTCAACATAATGAATGCCGATATTACTCATAGAAATTGAGCTGTCTCGCTCGATATCCAATGCTGGCAGGCTAACTAGTATACGAATATCCAGAGTTGAAGCCCTAATAGTTAGACGGTCGGATTTATAACTTATTTGACTGCCGTAGAGCTCCTTAGAGTTTATTGATGCAGTTACGCTTAATATATTTAGCTCACCTTTAATCTGTCCCGTCATAAATTCGAACTCTAATAATGAGCTCTCAAAATTGTGTTTGTAGAGGGTGCTGAATCCATTGTATTGGTTAAGCCCCGCTGATATAGAGTAAACCTCAAAAGGAGGGCGTACCCAGTCGTAGGACTGTCCAACTAAAATGGTTTCTGAAATGAGATAAATGGGTAAGCGTAACCTCCCAGCTCTAATATCTACATTGTTGGATAGTCTGTGAGACACGAACAACCACTCGGCCTCTACATCAAAACTATTGTCTTTATCTTTAGCAACGAGTTGTGCAGAGAATCGTGTGTTGACTGAAATCTTCGTATCCAATTGTAATCCGAATACGGTATCGGCGAGATAATTAGTTTTATTTTCAATCTGATAATTGTTTAAGACTGTATTGTCTGTGTCTGCATCCGTAATACCAGTAGAGAAAAATCCGCCAATTTGAATCGGCTCAGCACTAGTCCACTGGGAGTAAAAGGCTACTTGAAAGAGGAGAAAAAGATGTAATGCTAAAGAATAAGGGAGGGCAGCCAATGGCGTAAAATATTTCCTAATGTCTACTGAAGTCATATGATCGATTCCCCTTTATTTAGAAATTGGATTTGCGGCAAATTGACGGGGGGTTTCTATCATCGTGATTTCTTTCACCTCATCAGTCAAATCAGCAGTATCGATATAGCCGATACCATTTCTACTTTTTGCAATCCATTGTATTACTAGTGCATCATCGTCTAGCTTTATTGGTCGACGCATTCTGCCTGAAAATATTTTTCTTGCCCAAACCCGTTTAAGTTGGGTCGTTGACTTTGCCACAACGAGTTCAAAAAAAACTGTTGTGTGATTTCACTATCAGATGACTGATAGGATAAAGTAATCGGATTATTATCATAGAACTGGGATATTCTGACTCGGTAAATATTCTTTAGCTCGGACACTGATAGAGTGCTGGACGGATTATTAACATTCACGATGACAGCGATATCCGCGAAACAGGCTAGGGGAATGAATACGCTGATGAATAGTATTAGTTTAATTAGTCGCTTCATATTCTCACTGTTAAAAGTCGAGATTGAGTGACATGCTGTACACCTACTTTTAGTCCTGCACAGGTAATGCCGGTAGAGAAAAATCCGCCAATTTGAATCGATTTAGTAGTAGACCTCGGGGAATAGAGGGCCATCTTAAGAAGGGGAACACGTTGTAATAAAAATTGAGTGGTGTCGCGCACTATGATTATCAGACTCTGTCAAATCCAGTTTGTTAGGCATCAAAGCGATGGAAGCGCTAAGGCAATTAGAGCCAGATCTACGCGCATAATATACTGTAGGCAAGATAGTTATATTCGTCAATTTGGTGTCTTTTAAGTAGTCTATTCAATGAAAAATACTTGTCTATTTAATGAAAAATACCCGTCTATTCAATGAAAACCCGACACTTATGTACAATTGACAAACTGTAAACCACTGCTACCTTCTCTTAAGGTGTTACACGTGCCTGAACAACTTAGAAACCTTGATTTAGGGACCTTGATTTAGGGACCTTGATTTTAGGGACCTTGATTTTAGGGATATGAATTTTCGCGCTGACAACTCGCTGAGAGAGCCAGTTATCTATTGCGCGACAATAAGGTTTGCTTATGTCCAATGCGCTACGTGCGTTTACTATCAGCTTTATGATGGCATTTCTTCTGGCGGCCAATAGCCATGCCGATATAGTCGTTATCGTTAGCAAAGACAGCCCGCTAAGCTCGGTCACTATCGATGAAATATCGGCGTTGTTCTTGGCGAAAACAAACCGACTCCAAGGCAGTCCTCTTAAGCCCGTTGATATGATCAGCGGCGACGAGCTAAGGGATACCTTTTATCGATCCGTAACCAAAAAATCACCCATGCAAATGAAAGCCTATTGGTCTCGATTAATATTTACCGGAAAGGGAATACCCCCGCCCATGGCCGAGTCAGCGGAAGACGTCATTGATATGATTGTTGAAGAGCCGAATCATATTGGGTACGTGGAAGCAGAGGAAGTTAATGACAGTGTTAAAGTGCTACTAACGGTGCCTTCATTTGAGACAAATTAGCCGAATAAATTGAGCTAAGAGACCCCGATAACCGATGAGCAAGACTATGAAGCGCATAACTCACAGAAAAAAGAGGATACTTTTTATCAGTCTGTGTTGTCTGTTATTTCTACCAATATCGTTTAACCTTAACGGCGCAACCGCCGATCAAGAAAATCAAACGCGAGAGCAACGAATTGAGGAGCTAAAGTTAAAGTACAATGCGCTGGAAAAAAAAATCAAGAAGAATAAGCGCACAGTTAAGCACTCCATGCGGAAAATGCAGAAACAAAAACAGGCAATGCAGTTCCGCGGATTTTTCTCAGCAGGTGTGGCTACAACAGACGGTAAATCAGCACTGCGTAAATTGAATGACAATCAAGAGATCGGAGACGAGCCCAATTTTCAATCGGACTCTATTGTTGGTCTGCAATTAGATGCCAAAATCAATGATAAGACGCGTTACACCCATCAGATGACCACAGCGGGCTTCGACATTGATCATACGGTTAAAACCGAATGGGCATACTTCAGCTATAAGCCCTTCGCGGATACAACCATCAGAGTAGGCAGACTGAGAATCCCCTTTTTCTTAATGTCCGAATCTCTTGATGTGGGCTTTACTTATCCCTGGGTTCGCCTGCCTATAGCAATTTATACCCTTCCCATGTCGGGCTACGAAGGGCTGGATGTGGTGCAACAGTTTGCGTTGGGTCCTGGTTTCGCGCGCACCACGTTGTTTTTCGGAAGCGGTCTAAGTACCTTGTCAGCATTGTTGAACGCGAACTTTAAAATGTCTGATCTTAGGGGCTTTTCGTTTGATTACAATTTAAATAATTGGTTTCTTCACTTCAGCTATACCGCTGGTAATGGTTCTTTTGTTGGTAATGTAAGCTGTGATGAGGATTCGGTTTTGTTAGCCATAGGGTTAGTCATCGCTGGAGGGACTTTCGATCAGAGTTCTGTGGACTGCGGTGGTATTGACACGCTTACCTTTGCATTTAGTACGGTAGACAGTTTTATAGCGTCTCCAGAATTACATATTAGTGGGCTGCAAAACCCCGAGGATTGGTCCTTCACTTATTTAGATTTTGCTTTGCGCTATGACAATGGATCTTCTCTTTTTATTGCTGAATACGGGGAAGTCGAATTCAGCAATTGGTTTAATCCCCTTGGTCCTTCCGGTTATATGCTCTATGGCTATCGATTTGGCAGTTGGATGCCTTATGTCTCCATCGGTAGTCTAGTGACTGGAAGGCCAACAAAAAATCTGGTGGATACCATGGCAGAGCGTGTTGCAGCTTCGGCACTTGGCGACACTGCGGCGAATAGCCTCAGACAACTATTTGTGGATGCTGGAACGATCATCAGCTCGCAATCCTATACGGTGGGTGTCAACTATTGGATTAATACTAATTTGAGAGCAAAATTCGAAGTCGCTCACTATGGCCATCACAAAGGCACAAATGGTTTTTTCCTCACTAATCCGGGTAGTCACAATGCGGTTTATTCTTTTGCTGTGGATGGGGTGTTTTAATTTTGGACTTCAAAGTCGATAACCGACTTTCGCGCGATTGAAAAGGATTACATATGGTCACCTTCCTAAGGGCGTATTTTGCGGGCTGTTTGATATCATTACTTCTGGCTAGTAATTGCTATGGTGATATAGCGGTTATCGTTAGCCATGACAGTCCACTAAACTCAGCTACTCCTCAAGAGATATCGGCATTATTCTTGGCAAAAACGAATCGACTTACGGGTATTTATCTAAAACCTATCGATATGCTCAATGGCGATGAACTTAGAGATATCTTTTATCGTGTGGTAACCAAGAAATCCCCCATGCAAATGAAGGCGTATTGGTCTCGATTAATCTTTACCGGAAAAGGAATACCCCCGACGAATGTGGAGTCGGCGGAAGATGTTATAGATATCGTTGCGGAAGAACCAAGCCATATTGGCTACGTAAATGCAAATGAAATCATCGATCGCGTTAAGGTACTCCTAACCGTGTCGATCCTCGTCGCAGACTGACTTCATAATCTGAGTTAATATAACCTATAAACTGAGGAGGAAGAATATGAACCTTATGGAATATAGAAATAAAAGAGTAGTGTTGATTAGTTTTACTTTGATTTTAGCAGTGCCCTTTTCTGCTAATGCNTCAACCACTGATCAGGGACAAAAATCACAAAGGACAGAATTGCAAGAACTACAGATTCAATACGATAAATTGAAAAGGCAGATCAACAATAATAAAAACNCGGCTAAGAAATCCCTACGAAAAATGCAAAAGAAACGAGAAACACTACAGTTTCGTGGTTTTTTCTCAGCGGGAGTTGCCACCACTGATGGCAAAGCGGAGTTAAGGCTTTTACAAGAAAATCAAGAAATCGGAGACGAGCCCAATTTCCAATCGGACTCTATAGTTGGCCTACAACTAGATGCCATTATTAATGATAGGANGCGATACACTCACCAAATGATCACGTCGGGCTACGATATCAATCATACGGTGAAAACGGAATGGGCATACTTTAGCTATCACTTAGGCAAGGATACATCCGTTAAATTGGGTCGGCTCAGAATCCCCTTTTTCTNGCTCTCNGAATCCCTTGAAGTGGGCTTTACTTATCCTTGGGTACGACCACAACCCGAAATATATACTATCTCTATTAGCGGCTATGAAGGCGTAGATCTAGGGCATAAGTTTACCTTGGGTAATGGATACGGGCGTGTGTCGCTATTTTATGGCAGTGGTCTTTCGTCACTAGCGGGGTTACTTAACATTGATTATAAAGCAACTGACCTCAAGGGTTTTTCCCTCGATTATAATCTAGATCACTGGTTTTTTCGTGCTAGTTACGTAGTGACTGATTTTTCGCTTTCAAGCAATATTAGCTGTGATGAGGGTTCGGTCCAGACTGCTTTGATCGCTTCAGTTAGCGGAGGGGCTTTTGACCAAAGTGCGATTGAATGCGGTGGTCTAGAAATCCTAACAATAAGTTTTAATATCATCGACGAGCTTATGATAGCTGCGGGCGATTCTTCGGATTTATTGATTGGCCCGTTGCTAGCCTCGGACGCGTCCTTCTCTTACCTGAATTTTGCATTGCGGTACGATGATGGCGTGTCCCTGATCATTGCCGAGTACGGCGAATCCGAAGCTAATAAATTTTTGAATCCCCTTGGCCCCGCCGGTTATATACTTTATGGCTATCGATTAGGTAGATGGATGCCTTTTGTATCCATTGGAAATCTCGTTACGTCACGGGACACAAAAAAACTGGTGGATACGATAGCGAGCCGCGTTTCAGATTCTACATCATCAGCTCTAGGCAATTCAGCAGCTGAAGGCTTAAGACAATTATTTGTGGACAGTGGCACGATACTAAGCATGCGATCCTATACAGCAGGGATTAATTATTGGATTAATACTAGTTTGAGAGCAAAACTAGAAGTTGNTCACTATGAACATTTTCGTGGTACTCAGGGCGCATTCATCACTAATCCAGGTAGTCATAANGCGGTTTATTCTTTTGTGATTGATGGCGTGTTTTAGGCTAGGCTCCCCGGTGTAGAGGTTTTATTCCCCTTCGCCGAGTTCGTTAGAGCCGAAATTCATATCGAGTTCTTTGATTTTACGAGTCAGTGTATTTCTGCCCCAGCCTAACAGCTCAGCGGCATCTCGTCTTCGGCCCGCTGTGTGCTTTAGCGCGACATCTATCATTACTTTTTCGAAGGCCGGTACNGAGATNCTGAGCAAATCTTTGCGGCCTTGTTTGAGCTCCATATCAGCCCAGTTTTCTAATGCTTGTTCCCAGTTGTTGCCACTGCTGGTAATATTTTTTGAGTCTAGAAGTTCGGCGGGCAGGTCGGATACCATTATTTCTCTACCGGAAGCCATGACGGTTAGCCAGCGGCAGGTGTTCTCTAATTGGCGCACATTGCCAGGCCATGGAAGATTGCTAAGGTATTCTTCTGCTTCAGGCAAAAGCACCTTGGGTTCAATGTTAAGTTCAGCTGCCGCTTGNTCCAAAAAATGTCTTGCAAGCTGTTGGATATCTTCACGTCGTTCGCATAGCTTGGGGATATGTATTCTTATAACGTTAATGCGATGAAAAAGGTCTTCTCTAAATTTTCCGTCTTTTACCAGTTGTTCCAAATTTTGATGGGTTGCAGCAATAATGCGAACATCCACTTGTACCGCTGTGTGGCCGCCAACGCGATAGAACTCCCCATCTGCTAAAACGCGCAACAAACGGGTTTGAGTATCCAGAGGCATATCACCTATTTCATCCAAAAATAAGGTGCCACCATTGGATTGTTCGAACCGACCTCGGCGTTGTCCGCCTGCGCCAGTAAAAGAGCCTTTTTCGTGGCCAAAAAGTTCAGATTCAATAAGGTCTTTGGGTATGGCTGCCATGTTCAGAGCAATAAAAGAATTGTTAGCTCTTGGACTGTGGCGATGTAGGGCATGGGCCACTAGCTCTTTACCCGTTCCAGATTGACCGTTAATGAGAACGGTAATATTTGAACTGGATAGCCGACCAATGGCGCGAAACACTTCTTGCATGGCCGGTGCTTCGCCAATGATTTCCGGCGTCACATTGTCGCTACTGTTGTCTATCGGAGCCTGGCTTTCACGACTCAATGTGACCGCTCTTTTTACTAATGATACGGCCTCGTCAATATCAAACGGTTTTGGCAAGTACTCAAAAGCACCGCCTTGATAGGAGGCTACAGCGCTGTCCAAATCTGAATGCGCCGTCATGATAATAACGGGTAGGTCTGGGTGCTCTTCTCTGATATTAGTTAATAGTTCCAAGCCATCGATTCCGGGCATACGGATGTCAGTGATAATCACGTCGGGTTTAGTTTTGTTTAATCTACTAACGGCTGCATCGCCGTTTTCAAAACAAGAAATTTCGATTCCTTCTTTGCTTAGCGCTTTATCCAATACCCAACGGATAGAGCGATCGTCATCAATTATCCAGACTTTATCTTGCGCGCTCATGTTAATACCTACTGATGTTGGTTGTTGCATACAAAAAGATGCCTTGGTTCAGTAAAATAATGGTTCAGTAAAATAATTTCACTTTTTTATAAATGGCAGAGTCACGCTGAAACATGTCTTGCCTGGTTTGCTTGCACATTCAATAATGCCGCTGTGCTGGTCTACGATGGATTGGGCTATAGATAAGCCTAATCCTGTCCCTGCCGCTCTACCGCTGACCATTGGGTAGAATAATGATTCCATGAGTTTGTCCGGAATCCCTGGTCCATTATCGGTTACGTTTATTCTCAAAGCTAACCGATATTGGTGAGGACCAATCGTAAACTGACGTACTACACGAGTGGAAATAAGTATTTCCGGGTCCACCTGGTTTTTGTTTTCCGTTAATGCTTGCACTGCATTGCGAACGATATTCAGAACAGCTTGGATTAGTTGATCTGCGTCGGCCACAATTTCGGGAATACTGATATCGTAGTCCCTGCTGATCTTGATTTTGTTATGTACTTCCGCCTCAATCAGGTTTTTAACTCGCTCAATAACTTCATGAATATTAGTATCCACCAACGTAGGTAATTTGTGAGAGCCTAACATTCGGTCAACTAAATTTCGTAATCGATCGGCTTCGTCTATGATGACGGAGGTAAAATCTTTTAATTCTTCATTGGGTAGTTCTTTTGCTAATAATTGTGCGGCACCACGAATACCGCCCAGTGGGTTTTTCACTTCATGCGCTACACCCCTTATCAATGCCTTAGTGGCCTGATGAGTGGTGATGGTTGCCTCGTCACGACTTATTTTAAGTAAACGGTCTAGTTGTCTAATTTCAATCAACAGCAAAGGTTTGTTGTCAACCGCCTCTACAGGGGTCGCCGTATAATCTACTGTGGAATGAACGCCACCGGCCAGGTTGAGTTGAAATTCCCGTTGTGTAAAGGGAACGCCGCTGGCTATACATTCTCGCAGCCCATTAATAAGTGTCGGATCTCCCATAAATAGTTTTGCCGCGGGTAGATTTATAATCTGTGATTCACTGGTGCTGAGCAGATTTTCGGCCGCGCCATTCAGGTACTGAACGGTTAAGTCTTCACTTAGCAATATGATCGAAGTGGTTAGATGATCTAAGAGCCTCTTGTGCAGTGTGTCCAAGTCTAAGAACTTGCCCTGTGTCTCTGACATCGCCATATTGATTTTATCACTGTCCCATGGTCGGGGTTGTAGATGAAATTAAAACGACTTCCCCATTTTGTCTGCATGCAAAAAGCAAACCAGCAGTAATGGATCTGTGCGAGTCGAAGGAAAAGCAGTGCGTTATAGCCATTAACTGGTGTGTAAGCCGTTTTTTTGAAAGTTGCGTAGGCTGATTATGGATAAATCCAGTGCAAGCGACTGGATAGTATGCACCATTATAGTGCGAAAATCAAGTGAGAGTATACCGCGAGGGAGTTAGCCTATTTGTGGAGCACAGATCGTCGAAAGACATGGACGGTGATAGCGGGGCTGGTTTGAATCACCTTTCCCTGTTTATTAACGACTTGAAGAGCAATGTGGTGGCTGCCTCGATTAACCCCCCTGAGCATAAAAGCCGTTGACGTCCCGAGTTTATTTATTGGACTTCCATCTAAGGTAAGTTGTAACAGATGGGCTGGTTTTAATGGAGGCGCAATCGAGGCGGTAACAGAAACGGATCCGCTATTATCGCGAAGAGTCGTGTCGTGCGTTGGTGACGTGATCGCTAGCCTGTAGCCCTGATCGACGGTTTTTGGTTGGACTGCAGGTGAGGTTGGTGGTACAGGCAAGTTCACAATGGACACTGGTTTGACTTCTACTCGACGTGAATTTGGGCCCCGCTCATCAGAATATACAGTGGTACCATCAGGTTTTTCCCATTGATAGACGTCAGCTTTGGTTGTGCTGGGTAGTCCAAATAAAATAAAGGGGATGATTAATGTCGCTAATCCCACTTTGAATAGCAATAGCAGCATAATTTGCCTTGGTGCCTTTGATCTTGCGGCGCCTTTGATAAGGTTCCGTGAATCAACCTGGTCTCGAATAAATGGTCCGGTCTTGAATAAATAGTCTTGTCTTGAATAAATGTAGCAGCTTTTGGGAGAAGAGGAGTGGTCGTGGCTAAGGATGCGGTGACAGAAAAAAAGGGTTGAACCAAAGTTCAACCCTTCATAAACACTCAAAGTTCAAAGTTCAAAGATTAGCAGGAGTAATACAGGTCGAACTCAACAGGGTGAGTTGTTTGATTAACCTCAGTCACTTCCTCGCGCTTAAGCTTAACGTAGCCCGCAATCATGTCTTTGGTGAAGACTCCGCCTTCGCATAAGAAATCGTTGTCTGCTTCTAGTGCGTCAAGTGCTTGTTCAAAAGTAGAGCATACTGTGGGGATTTCTGCCGCTTCTTCAGCAGGTAGGTCATATAAATCCTTGTCCAAAGCATCACCAGGGTGGGTTTTGTTTTTGATACCGTCAAGCCCAGCCATTAGCAGTGCTGAGAAGACCAGGTAGGGGTTAGCCGTAGGATCTGGGAACCGTACTTCTATGCGCCGACCCTTCGGTGAGCCAACATAGGGGATACGGATAGCAGCTGATCGGTTTCGAGCAGAGTATGCCAGCATNACCGGTGCTTCAAATCCTGGAACNAATCGCTTGTAGGAGTTAGTTGACGCGTTAGCAAAAGCGTTGATGGCTCTAGCGTGTTTGACTACGCCGCCAATGTAATACAGAGCATTGTCTGATAAGCCTGCATATCCGTCACCCGCAAAAATGTTTTCACCGTCTTTAGTGATAGATTGATGAACGTGCATACCGCTACCGTTATCACCCACTAANGGTTTAGGCATAAATGTCGCTGTTTTGCCGTAGGCGTGTGCCACGTTATGTACGCAGTACTTTAGAATTTGTACTTCGTCTGCTTTTTTCACTAGGGTGTTGAACTTAACCCCTATTTCATTTTGGCAGGCAGTGCCTACTTCATGGTGATGTACTTCGATAGGTAGGCCCATAGACTCCATGGCGGAGCACATTGCCGTTCGCAAATCGTGCGCAGAATCTACTGGAGGTACGGGGAAGTAACCGCCTTTAACTCTAGGGCGGTGACCGATGTTACCGCCTTCAAATCTTTCGTTGCTAGCCCATGCCGCTTCTTCAGACTGGATCTCGTAAGAGGAACCATTCATGGCGGTCTTCCACTTAACATCGTCAAAAACGAAGAATTCAGGCTCAGGTCCAAAATAAGCGCTGTCACCGATACCCGTCGACTTCAGGTACGCTTCAGCACGGTTGGCCACAGAACGGGGGTCACGCTCATAACCTTCCATGCTGTGTGGTTCAACGATATCACAGCGAAGGTTCAGAGTGGTTTCGTCAGTGAAGGGGTCAAGGACGGCAGTAGAATCATCAGGCAAAAGAGTCATGTCTGATTCGTTAATGCTCTTCCATCCGGCGATAGAAGATCCATCAAACATTTGACCGTTTTCGAAGAATTCGCTATCGACTTCACTGGAAGGAATGGTTACATGCTGTTCCTTTCCTCGGGTGTCGGTAAAACGTAAGTCTACCCAACGAACTTCNTTGTCTTTTATAAGTGTTAGTGTCTTGTCAGACATTGGAATATTTCCTCCAGCTGTTGCTCACGCAGATAGCAGTTAATGAAAAGCACAATATTTAATACTGTCTTGATACGCAGTCATAGAGATGTTTAATTAAGCAATTTCTTTAACCGTTTCGATTACAGATCTTGCAAAGGTCTCAAGCTATGCGTGCCAAGACCGCAAAATATATGCCATTAGCGCGCGAAGCGAAAGCCCTTTATTTTTCAAGCCAAAAATAAAGTGAAAGTGCCTGATATTTTCGTTAACGCACTATCGCGGTGCTATTTAGATTTAATGGGATCAGTTATGGCGCTTTTTAAATGGTTTGCTGGGGCTTATTGCCATTATCAGTTTAGGGAAATCAAATTTATGGTCTTCGTTCGCGGAAAATGTACGACCCCAAAGGGTACTGCGGAAAAATGAGCTTATCTGGGTTTGTTTTATGATCTGTTTTGTTGTTTTATGAGCAGGTATTTTGATGAGATAGTCTGGGGTATTTTATGGAGGGTACTGGACTGACCGCGATTAACCGATGCCGCACCTCGACGGTGCGGTTTGTCTGCTGGTGTGATGTCATTCTTCGCCAACTTCTAGAATAAAAATAATCTCTCGATCGGTTTCTTCAATGCTTAGAATCTTGTGNCCATTAATTCGACTCCAAGTGGGAATGTCTTCCANGGTGCCTGGGTCTGTAGCGATAACCGAGAGCCGGTCACCTGGCGCAAGTTCCTTTACCGCATTTTGCGTTTTGATTACCGGCAAGGGGCACAGCAATCTTCGAACATCTAATTGTTGCTGGGGCTTGTCGTGCTCTTGCTCTTGCTCTTTTTGGGTCGTCATATATACCAGCTCTTTTGGATGTCCTGAGGTGCCATGGGTTTTACATTAGTGATTAATGATGCCTCTTTCATTTTGTCTATTTGAACCTCAACGGTCTCCGCATCTCGCCCCTGGCTAAAGCGGGCGACGATGGCAGCGGCGTATTTCAGATCATGGTCAGTGGGAGCGCCATCTACCAAAGCCAGCGGTCCAGGGTGGCTGAGTATGCGAATGGTGTGAAATTGTTTTCGATAACCTTCCATAAAATTATTTTCACCCTCCTCTCGACTTATGATGAGCTTATAGTTGGGTGCAGGACGAATATGGCGACCCACTTTTAGCAGCATAATGTCATCTAATTCATAATCGCGACGTCCCTGGGCTTGCCAGAGGTCTGCAAGTTTTTTTGACTAGCTCTCGTCGGTTAAAAAACAGCAGCCACCGGCGGGCTGAGCATAATCTTCGAACCCGTATTTTTTTGCCAAG
>JAESQG010000241.1 GCA_016765265.1 Pseudomonadales bacterium
GATAACGCCAATATTCCCGCAAGTGGCTTACGATAAAATAAGGCCGTTTGCAGGGCTACAGCACCGCCCTGGGAGAACCCAGCCAGCACTATACGATCTGACGGGATTCCCTGGTCCACCTCTTGTTGGATGAGATCCTTTACCTGGAATACAGATTTCTTCAATCCTTGTTGATCTATTTCAGCACCGCCTCCTATGTCAAACCAAGCGGGCATCAACGCTCCTCCGTTTAAGGTGACTTTTCGATTAGGTGCGTGGGGAAAGACAAACCGAATAGGTAAGCTTTGAGGCAGACGCAGTTGCGGTACTATCGGTTCAAAATCATGCCCATCTGCTCCCAAGCCATGCAACCAAATCACAACTGCTTCAGGATCTTTCGATGATGGATTTACCTCTGCATAGGGCAAGGGGTTGGCAAGCATAAATCGTCCTTAATGAAGTAGTGTTTGTGGTAGGTCTTCGAGGCACTGATTATATACCGTAGTGGTTTCTAGCCGGGTCTACTATTCTTACGTAGTTCTTCGACCCAACCTTCCTCTAGAGAGGACATAAAGTGCATGGTAACCTCGCGAGAATGCATCTTCCAGACGCCATTGACCTTACGATATACATCGTCATAGTATCCTGCGGCGATAACACTTTTACCCTCTTGGACACCCAAAATTTCGACATAACATGTGCCCGTTGCAGAATCGCTGCTTTCAAGGTTGATCACGTGGTTGTGAATGTAGGGACGAGGTAACATGTTACCCAAGGCCTTATCATATAACTTTAGTAGCGCTGGGTGTCCTTTAACGGGTCTGTTTCCCATGTTTATCCAGCCGTCTTCAGTAAAGAGATCGACTATCCCCGGGATATCCTGCTGCCAAACGCAATGACAATACATGTTGGGTAGATCGCGAATGGCTTCCCTGTCTAGCAACTCCTGTAATAAGGTTTCTGTGTCGGTACTCATCTTACTTTCCCCTGTTAATTATGAATAATAAGTGTCGGCTACGAAATAATGTTTGCCTACAGGGCTACAGTAATATCACCTTTTACCCTTTAGCTTCAAGTGGGACTTATCCCTCTATAATCACATCTAGTCAGGAACAATAGCGAGGTACGTACCGAAGATTGACCGTCGTCGACATGAAACCAAGCCTCTGTCATAATCTTTTTATACTAAAAATCACATAGAATATAAACAGATCTTGGAACCGGATAATCCTAAAATCAAGCACGATTAGAAGCAAAGACTATTAGAATCTAATCCTATTGAACCCATCAAAAGGAGTTTCAGCATGGGACCTGAATTAGTTGATTACTTACTGTATGAGCCTGAAGATAACGGCATATGCTGGATAAAGTTTAATCGCCCTGAAAAGATGAATGCTCTTGTGGGTATTGCCCAAATGCGGGGTACCGTGGCGAAGGTGGGTGAGTACATGCGTGCAGCCGATGATGATCCAAATGTTCGAGTCATCGTGTTAACGGGCGTTGGGCGTGGTTTTTGTTCCGGTGCTGATCTAACATCCAATGCCTCAGAAGAGGTGACTGGGCCTGAGTTTCCGGGTGCTCGGTCGACGGGTGGTGGGGCGGACGCAACGCGCCAACATTTTTCCCATAGTTTTACCTCCTTACACCGTGATATATCGCTGATTCGTAAACCCACCATTGCCATGATAAATGGTGCGGCGGTGGGATCAGGTATGGATATGGCATTACATTGTGATATTCGCATTGGTTGTGAAAAGGCGCGTTTTGTTGCTTACCATCAGGCGGGGCAGATTATAGAGAATGGAGGTTCCTATTATTTACCCAAAATGATCGGACTGGGTCGGGCGCTTGAATTTGCATATACCGGTCAAATGGATGCTGAAACAGCGAAAGATTGGGGCGTGTTGAATCATCTTGTTAACTCGGAAGAGTTGGAAGCATTTACTCGGAATTTATGTGACCGTATTACTGCTATTCCACCTTTGGTACAGTGGAATAGCAAACGTATTATGCGATCTGCGCTCGATAGTACGCTAGAGACGACGATGACACTGACTTCCAACGCAAGCCCAATATTACAATTTTCTGAGGATGCTACCGAGGCAAAAAAAGCGTTTGCCGAAAAACGTAAACCTGTATTCAAGGGTAAGTAGAAATCGAAGAAATGTGGGTGAAGATATTAATATGGAACCAGTGATATTCTCGTAATGTCCAAACGGAATGTCCAAACGGAATGGTATGTCTCGTTCTGGACGACGACAGAATAATAATTTAATAAAGAATAATAATTCAATAAATAACAATAAAAACAAAAGAGGTGTAAATCGATGAGATCAGTTTTCGCTGCCCTAATTAAACTCCTGCCCCTGACAAAGCTGTTATTTATAACAGCGAACATTTTATTAATAACAGCATGTGACTTGCCCAATCCCCTTGTTTGGGTCGAGAATGTCGCCGAGCCGGGAGTGAAANAAGTTTTTGTCGAAATCAAACTTAATCAATCTGCTGTCCTTGCCTGGGATCCTGCCAGAATAGAGACGGAAATCGGATTATTGGCAAGTATGGATATAAGCCCATATATCGGTGCTGTCGACTTATCATCGGACAACCTGACTTTTATTCCTGAAATTTCTACGAAATATACGGCTGACATCACAGCTAACG
This sequence comes from Pseudomonadales bacterium, assembly GCA_016765265.1. Taxonomy (GTDB): domain Bacteria; phylum Pseudomonadota; class Gammaproteobacteria; order Pseudomonadales; family DC-out160; genus DC-out160. The sequence goes on from JAESQG010000241.1 coordinate 2,644, forward strand.
ATGGCCTTTTAACGGTGAATACCGGTGAAATAATAGTGTTGCGGGACTATTGCGGCGGTACAGATGTTAGAGGTAACGATTATGTAGTTGACCTTGACTTACAGCTTCCTGATAGTGGCGATTTTCCAGGGGGCAATTATCCCGCCGTNGTATTTATTCATCCTGGGGGTTGGAATTCCGGCGACTACTCTGCTTTTTTTGCNTATATGCCTGAAGCCACTGNGCGAGGTTATGCCGCCATCTCGATTAATTATCGCTTGAGCAATAACAGTGAAATAGTGTGGCCTGGTCATATTCAAGATGCAAAGTGCGCTGTTCGTTGGTTGAGAGCAAATGCGACTACCTTTGATATTAACCCAAGCGCCATCGCTGCCGTTGGTTTCTCAGCGGGAGGGCATTTAGCCGCTATGTTAGGTGTTACTGATCAATCTGCCCTACCGGAGAAGCAAGCGGAAATCGATCGGTTTAAGGATGAAGGTGGTTTTTCAGGGGTTGACGATAGCGTGCAAGCGATAGTGAGTATTGCAGGAATACATGATTTGGCTGTGTCCTATTTTGAGGAAGGAGGAGGGGATGTGTATACAACGTTTTTAGGTCGGTTACCTGAAGATGTAGAGGATCTACTTTATGCCTTAGCTTCGCCCGTTTATTTTCTTGATGCCCAAACAGCGGCGAAACCTTATTTAATGATTAACAGTGCACTAGATGATACCGTTTCTCCAAGAAATGGTTGTCGATTAAAACTAGCCGTAGAAGCCGCTGGTGGCAATAATGCCACTATGTTGCTTTATTCCACAGGCAGTCATCTTTCCTATGTGGAATATCGTGATTTTAGAAGTCTGTTCAGTGGCGCCACATTATCAAAAACCATCTACAATACATTTCGCTTTTTAGATTTTCATTTTATGTCAGGACCTGAACCTAGTGCAGGTTATTCAGGTCCTATCATCGANAGCGNAGGCTGTGTATCTATGATACAGAATTTATAATAGACTGCNCNATTGAGGCTGTTTAACCAAAGCNATAGTCTTTTAAAGGGAAATGACTGGTTTTCCATAGTGCTACGGGAGTGGGTGATGCTCGTAGCAAGGTAGATTCACCGTGCTGATTTAGATAATAGGTGTTGGCCGTTGAACAATTCTCTACTTNGATCACCGTACCTTTCATGGCNCGCTTCATGGTGGTGACGTACTTGTCTTGTGCCGACTTAACAACTTCAAAGGTATTGGATTTATTTTTTCTCATGGCGTTAATCAAACGCTCGAGGTGCATCATTTGTCCGGTAAATCCATAGGGACTGGCAAGGTACAGCATATTCGGATATCCATGAACCGTGATGCCCTCGTAAGACTCATATTGAGTCTCATTCCAATGAGTGCCAAGTTCAACATTGTCACGCCCCACCACATCAAAGGCGGGGAAGTTTCCCTTCTCCCAAACCTTAAAACCAGTCGCTAGAATTAAGGTGTCGATCTCCCTTTTTACACCGTCTTTAGTCACGATACCATCGGGCTCAATATGTGAAATACCATCTGTCACCAACTCCACATTATCGCGCAGGAATGTAGAGTAATAGGTGTTAGAAGCGGTAGGTTTTTTGCACCCGAAGCTATAGGCAGGCGTCAANTTTTCCGCTTGACGGGTTAAACCGGGAAATCGCTCGGCATGTAAACCCGCTGTTACCAAACCCAATTCCATTACAGAAGTGGTAGCTAAACGCGCCAATCGTTGAGTAAAAGGCAAGGTTTTAAATGTTCTTTTAATTATCCGAGGGACAACCCCGTCAATCTTTGGCGCAACCCAAATGGGGGTACGTTGATAAACATCCATATGGCCAAGTTGCTCAGCGATTTCAGGAATCAATTGTACTGAAGTGGCTCCAGTACCAATAACGGCAGCTCTCTTACCTGTCAGATTGTACTCATGATCCCACAGTTGGGTATGCATTGTTTTACCGTTAAAATCCTCTAAACCTTTTATGTCTGGGAATTTAGGTTGCGACAGATAACCCGTGGCCATAATTAAAAATCGAGCGGTAATAGGTTCTCCATTATTGGTAATGACTGTCCACGTATTTGCCTCTTTATTAAAAACTACCTTTTCCACCGAGGTATTGAATTTCATATAAGGACGTAGTTTATATTTTTCAGCTATGTCTAATGCGTATCTTTTTAACTCTGGTCCTGGCGCGAATATTCGTGACCAATTGGGGTTAGGTTCAAATGAGAATGAATAAGTAGTGGAGGGAATATCCACCGCTAATCCAGGGTAAGTATTCCAATGCCAGGTTCCCCCAACATCAGTACCCCTTTCTATAATGCAAAAGTCATTTATGTTCATTCGTTTGAGCTGTATGCCTATGCCCATGCCGCCAAATCCAGCACCTATAATCGCGTATTCATAATCAAGTTGAGCTGGATGGTCAGTTAAACTACCGTTCCTATTTTCTGCAGTTTTCGCCTTCATTGCATTCTCCTTGGGTGGTTAATTTGTATAATGTAAGACTGCATTGTGGGGGTCCTACCCAATCTTTTAGCATGCCTTTTACTTGGAGTAAAAGTTCTGTAGTAGCTTCGTAGATAATAGCTTCGTAGACAATAGCTTCGTAGACAATAGCGATCGATGCTCTTATGCTGAGTGTTCCTAATTTGCGAGTTCCGATCGATTGCTACCCAATTCTGAGGATAAATTTATGCAAACTCCACATATTCTAGACGGTTATCGGGTGTTAGACATAACGCAACATATAGCAGGACCGACAGTAACGCGCTTGATGGCAGAGATGGGTGCGGAGGTGATCAAAGTTGAAATATTACCTTACGGCGATCCAACTCGCCTCGGNGCATTTCGGCGCGACAAGCGCAGTGGNCTNAATATTCANCATAACCGNGGCAAGAAAAGTATTTGNNTNGATGTNAAAAGCGAGAAGGGTNNACAGATACTNAANGAACTNGTNGTGGAATGTGATGTTGTNCTCGAGAATTTNGCNCCGGGNGTAATTGGNCGNCTTGGCCTGGATTGGGAAACAGTCAAATCCTTAAATCCTAAAGTCATTATGTGTTCCATCTCCGCATTTGGGCAGACTGGACCGCTGGCACCACTGCCAGGGTTTGATTACATAGCACAAGCCTATGCCGGTGTTACCGATATGATTGGGGACCCTGATGGCCCACCATCAATACCCCAATTAGCTCTCGGCGATATAGGCACCGGTGTGCATGCGACCTGTGCGATTGGCTACGCATTATTGCACCGAGAGCGTACCGGTAAAGGTCAGTATCTGGATATTTCTTTACTCGATTGTTATTTTCATGCCCATGAAGGGAACGTTCAGTTATTCAGTGGTACCAATGGAAAGGTGGTTCCTCGTCGCAGCGGTTCACAACACTATTCAATCCTGCCCGTAGGCGTATTTCAAGGCAAGGAAGGCTATATTTTGATTATCGCTCATATGGAAAATCACTGGAATAATCTTTGCGGTGTGATTGGGCGTAAGGATCTTATTACTGAAGAACGCTTTACCAATCCGAAGATACGAATACGCGCCAAGGAAGAGATCATTACTATTATTGAGGAATGGTTACAAGAGCAAGAAAGTGATGCGGCTGCCATCGCCATACTCCAAGAAGCACATGTGCCGGTTGCACCAGTGTTGAGTGTTGGTGAAGCGATGTCACATCCGCATCTAATCGAGCGGGGCACAGTTAGAACTATCAATGATCGTGTCCTTGGCGATTTCCAGATACCGGGGAACCCACTTCGCTATTCCGAATTNCCTGAGCCTTTACCGCTGGAAGCTCCTTTTCTTGGCGAGCATAATAAAGAAGTACTCACCGAGATACTCTCTTATAGTGATGATGAGGTGGCGGAGATGGAAAGCGAGAAGGTTATTCGCCAGACAACTTACTAAGCTATACTCTTGTAGCGTTACTTAAGGTCTTTCCTGACTCGTAACTGTTCGAACCGGAGCAGAACGTTGTCCTTTATTANAATAACTTGACTTTTGGTGACTTTGACAATAATTTAATCGGATGTAGTTTCTTTTCCTGTATAGCAAATTCAGACTTATACCAACGAGACTAAAGGAAGAAATGACCATGGCACAGACCAACACTCAAGCCGGCTACGATGANGTTATCGCAAGAGATCTCTCCTTCAATTTAACTAAAGACAATGTGCATAAGCATTGGTTTAACGATGATCCTTGGAATACCATCTGGCTTACCGNCATATTGGCTGCTGTACCTGAAGGAGAAAGATGGGGCTTGCGAGCAGTGGCTAAGCTGTNGAGTAAAGTTGAAGATCCACGTGTGCGCGAAGCAGGAGTCGCTTTTTGCAAACAGGAAAGGATACACGCTCGCGAACATGACGTAATGAATGAAATAATTATTGAAGACGGCCTTCCCCTAAATAAAATTGAAGAACGTTTTTCAGTTGCCTTCGAATTTATGGACAAACATTTCAGTACTGAAATGCAGGGAGCGCTGGCGGCTTCCGGTGAGCACTTCACCGCTATCATTGCTTCCGTATTCTTGCAACATCCCGAGGCGTTTAAGGATACCGACCCTGAAATAGTCAATATGATGTACTGGCATTTTGTTGAAGAAACCGAGCACAAAGCGGTTAGTTTTGATGTTTTTTCTCATGCTAGTGGGAACGGTACAACAGCCTATCTTCGGCGTGTATTCGGGATGGCCTCGATGACCGTTTTAGGAGCCCCCGCCCTCAGTGCTGCTGTTGTCTATTTGCTGTGGCATGACAAACAGTTAACGAACTTTTCATCCGCTCGCCGAATGATGGATACATTATTTGGAGATACTGGAATAATGCGGAATATAGGAA
>JAESQG010000242.1 GCA_016765265.1 Pseudomonadales bacterium
GTGGAGAAGGGTTAGACGCTCATGCAGCATCAGCGGAATATCGGATAAAAGATTGAACCCTGATTCTGATCCTGATCCCGATCCGGGAGCTGGAACCTGAAACGTTTTAAGATTTATCGCTCTTTCGGTCGTACCCCAATAGTGACGTCTATTTGTTTGACCTTATTCTGGCGAATTAATGTGATTTTCACGGTGCTTCCTGGGGCCATGCTCGCGATAAGGTTCATTGCCTCTTTTTCGTTGAGAAGGGTTTGATCGTTAATTTTAGTAATGATATCGCCAGGCTTTAATCCCCCCAGGTGGGCAGGACTGTTTTTAAATAAATCGGTGATCACAATTCCATGCACATTGGGCAGCCCAAAAGTCGCAGCTAAATTAGCATTCATAAGCTGGGGNACNATTCCCANCCANCCTCTGANCACNTGNCCNTGTTGNATTATTTGTANCATNACTTCTTTGGCNATNCGNGAAGGGATGGCAAATCCTATTCCTTGAGAGCCNCCNGANTCNGANAAAATGGCGGTACTAATACCGATTAAATTGCCCATGGCATTGACTAGCGCGCCGCCGGAATTGCCTCGGTTAATGGCCGCGTCGGTTTGAATAAAATCTTCAAAGGTGCTTAAGTGCAAACCACTNCGGCCCTTGGCGCTGACNATNCCCATAGTGACTGTTTGACCCAGACCATAGGGATTGCCGATAGCCAACACCACATCGCCAACGCGCGCAGCATCAGATGGCGCTAGNGTTACTGCCGGTAGATTTTCCAGCTCTATTTTCAACACTGCAAGATCNGTTTCGGGATCTGACCCTACGAGTTGAGCTAGGGTTTCTCTTCCATCCTTGAGGGCGACTCTAATTTCATCAGCTTCAGCGGTCACATGATTGTTTGTTAGAATGTAACCTTGGGAGCTGACAATCACGCCGGAGCCCAAACTGGATTCCATACGCTGTCTTTTTGGCACATTATCCAAGCCAAAGTGGCGGCGGAACACGGGATCGTCAAACAGCGGGTGCAACCTTCTTGTGACCAATTTGCTGGTGTAAATGTTCACCACAGCAGGAGCTGCCATTGCTACCGCATCAGCATAGGATACGGGGCCGATACTTGGGTTGCTTGCAAGCACGTTATTGAGCGCCTCAGCATTCACCTCTTGTACTTCTATAATGGGGCCATTAGCCGTGAGTGAGGGGTAGAAAAAAATAACTAACGTCGCTACTAGAATGCCAAGTAAAATGGAGCCAAAGAGGGATTTTATCCACTGCATAATCTACAATCTTTTAAATTAAAGGTATCCGATTTTAGCACGAATTAGGATTAAGAAATGATTTCAACCAAGACCCTCGTTAGTCATCTTGATGCCTTACTCAAGCCGCATCTGTTTCGCGACTATTGTCCTAATGGTCTCCAGGTCGAGGGCAAGGAGCAGATAAAAAAACTGATCACTGGAGTGACGGCAAGTCAGGCGCTTATTGAACAAGCGATAGCTGAAAACGCGGATGCCGTGTTGGTGCATCACGGCTACTTTTGGAAAGGCGAGAGTGAAACAATCACCGGCATGAAACGTAAGCGACTTAAACGATTACTAGCCCATGATATTAACTTAATCGCTTACCACCTGCCGCTGGATGCCCACCCAACCCTCGGCAACAATATCCAATTGGCAAAACAATTGGGCCTGCAAGTTGAGGGTGGATTGGAGCCGGACAATCCTCGCAGTATTGGCCTAGTGGGTAAGCTATTGACACCGATGACGGTAGCTGAATTTTCGAAACTTCTTGAAGATAAGCTGGGTAACAAGCCGCTTTCTCTTGCGGGTGGTAGTTCGAAAATAGAGCGAATTGCCTGGTGCACAGGGGCAGCCGAAGGTTTTATTGATAAAGCGATTGCACTAGAAGTGGATGCTTACCTGACAGGAGAAGTTTCTGAGCCCACTTATCATACTGTGCAAGAACAGGGGATACACTTTTTTGCCGCTGGCCATCACGCCACGGAGCGCTATGGTGTTAAAGCCTTAGGTGAGCATTTATCACAAGAGTTGGGTATTGAACAGGTATTTATAGACATTCACAATCCAATTTAATCATTTAACATTGGGATTGTTGAGGATAGAATGCCGGCAGTTCTACACATAAGGGGGGAGTCTTTTACATGTCACAACAGGGAATGCCTGCATCGGGCTGGCACCTAAAAGCGGATCAGCATTCTTTGCCTGGGAAAATGTATTCCATCGCGGTGATTAATACCTTTGCTAAAAAATCCTTTCCCTTGACCGAACATACGGTTTTTGGTCGAGACCCCTCCTGCACGGATGTGACTCTTCCCGGAACTCATGTGAGTCGCCGACACGCCGAATTAATTTTGCAAGGTGACCAACTGCTGGTGCGGGATCTTGGTTCTGCCAATGGCACTTATATTAATGGCCGCAAAATAACAGAAGGGCTGGCTCGGCCCGGTGATGAGATACGTTTTGATACCATTGCGCTGAGAGTAGTGAGTCCGGATGGTGATGGCGATAAAACCGTGATGCATCCTAGGTCGAAACCNTTCTCTGAAGATACGATTATGCGGCCTACTAGAGCTATCAGAGAACAGCAGGCTGAAGAGGAGATTATCGATATTGCACCCTCATTACTTGATCGCTACTTGCCCAGAAATCTAAATGCTAAAACCGGCGCCATTATAGGTTTAGTGATCGTTGTTATTAGCGCAATTATTATAGCGATAGCCAAATAATGCTCAGTCTTGTATAGATTATGGGCTTAGGTTGGAGATAAACCACCAATATTGTAGAGAGTATGCTGGTGTTTTTATCATCACATATATAGAATGCCTCAGACACACATCCAGCCCTACGTTTATTTAGGGTTATCTAGGAGGAACGGACATGACGACTGAAACTTTCCATTACATCGCTATGAATGCCCCTGACACGCTAGCAAAACAAATTGAGAAATTTATAAGCTGCCTCGATAACAGACCTAAAGCAGGTCAAGGACCTGAGCTGGTCTCTCTGGTAAATCTGTTGTCAGCGGAGTTAGTTTCTTATTTTCTCACGGAACCGGCAGCGCTAGCCCAGTTGACCCCTGTTCAAATGAAGGTTATCAATTTCTGTGCAAGTACCAGTGCGAAAGTATGTTCAATGGTATCAAACAAGCTTTATAAGAAACGTGATAATAAAGAGCTTGGACCCATTGTCAGCTATATGAAGTCGCTCTATACGCAAATTGAGGGTGACGGATCCTATATTGCGTTTCCA
>JAESQG010000243.1 GCA_016765265.1 Pseudomonadales bacterium
TAGCAGAGCGGCACGAGACCGTCATTCTTGCGCTACATGATATAGACCTGGCACTGAGCACCTGCGACAGAATCATCGGCATTAAAGATCAACGGATTGCGCTTGATGCGCCTAGTAAGTCACTCAACTCAGAAACGCTATGTCTACTTTACCAATGAATACCAGCGCATCGCCATTGCGAATACTGAGTCTGTGGATAGCAATCCTAGGCCTCGCTTTAACATTACTAGGCGACACAGGGATCACCACGGTTGATCCCTGGCAAACTCTACAAAGTATGCTCCAGGGCGCTATCTCTCCACGTATCAATGCCTGCGTTGGGCTCTGTGACACTGCAATCGACCCGCCTATGAATGCCTTTATCAACCCGATGATCGAACCTGTACTAAAAGCACTGCTCAATACCATCAGTTTTGCATTGCAGGGAGTCACCATTGGCGCATTGTTTGGCGCGGGACTGGCGATGTTATTTCACTACCGCATTGTGCGTATTTTTTCTGCCTTNATACGCGCNATACATGAATTATTTTGGGCANTNCTNTTTATNCAAATCTTCGGNNTAAGCCCNCTCACAGGCGTCCTCGCTATNGGCATNCCNTATGCAGGCACNTTCGCNCGNGTNTACTACGAANTNNTAGATGAAACCGATCCNTCCCCCCTACAGGGCATCCCTCATAACGCAAGCACGCTGTCTCGCTGGGTCTACGGTCGTTTAACTCAGGCTTGGCCACATATAATGCAGTACAACCGTTATCGCACTGAATGTGCGCTGCGCTCCAGCGCGGTACTTGGTTTTATCGGTCTGCCTACACTCGGGTTTTATTTAGAAACGGCTTTTCGCCAGGGTGATTACAGTGTCGCGGCGGGATTACTCTATTTATTCTTTTTCTTAGTGGCCACACTACGCTGGTGGCTCAAAGCCCCACTACTCCCCGTGTACCTCTTGGCAAGTCTCTTCTGGTTACCGCCCATCGCGCAGGTGGAGTTATCGACTTTGATTCGATTTTTGACAACAGACGTTGTACCGGCGCCGCTACGCGCATCTTATATTAATCCAGAGTATTTGTTCCAGTGGATCGATCACCTCGTTTACCAATCAGCCATCCCTGGCATAGGCGTAACCTTGGGTATTGGTTTGGTGGCTCTGCCACTCACTGGCCTANTGGCAATCACTTTATTTCCCCTAACCAGCAAACAGTTCTTCGGATCACCGCTACTTCAGTTTGGCGAGTTCCTTCTCATCGCTGCCCGTTCAACACCAGAATACGTATTAGCCTTTATCGGACTGTTGCTACTCGGGCCTTCCTGGCTGCCCGCAATTTTTGCGCTCTCACTCCACAATGGTGCCATCGTGGCTCATCTGATTGGCCACATAAGTAATACCCTTACACTTCGACCCGATGCCTCTACTGGCTTCAACCGCTATTGGTATGAGGTGTTACCAAGAATTTACCCACAATTTCTTGCTCTGGTATTTTATCGCTGGGAGATCATTTTGAGAGAAACCGCGATTCTCGGAATACTCGGTCTGCACACTTTAGGCTTCTATATCGATAGCGCATTCGAAACATTCCGTTTTGATCAAGCCCTCACACTAATATTGATTACCGCTATCCTTAATGTCGGTGCCGACCAACTATCATTAATTATTCGAAATCGATTTAAACTAAACCCCACACCAGAGGAGCTATAACGATGACCAAAGACACCTCCAGGGACACTACACAGAATACAGTTAAACTCACGCAATATAGTCACGGAGCAGGATGCGGATGCAAAATAGCACCGAGAGTGCTTGAGACTATTCTTAAGACCAAACTAACGCTACCTGAATTTCCGCAATTAATGGTGGGCAACAGCAGTAGGGATGATGCTGCCGTTTATGATATCGGTAATAATCAAGCCATTATCAGCACCACCGATTTTTTTATGCCCATCGTTGATGATCCTTTTGATTTTGGTCGCATTGCTGCCACCAACGCAATCAGTGANGTGTATGCCATGGGCGGTAAACCAATAATGGCCATTGCTATACTCGGCTGGCCCATTAACCTGCTATCGGCGGAAGTAGCTCAAGAAGTGCTTGATGGCGGCAGGCAAATGTGTGCGGAAGCAGGAATCCCACTCGCNGGTGGGCACAGTATCGATGCCCCCGAACCGATTTTCGGTCTCGCTGTAACGGGCATAATTAGCAACAATAACGTGAAACGTAATAACACGGCCACAGCAGGCTCCATGCTTTACCTCACCAAGCCATTGGGTGTTGGTATCCTTACCACAGCGCAAAAGAAATCAATAATCAAAGGGGCTGATTTACAAATCGCGGTTGAGGCAATGACCACACTCAATCGAGTCGGTGAACACTTCGCTGAACTGGATTACATCCACGCCATGACNGATGTCACTGGCTTCGGCCTATTAGGGCACCTACTCGAGATATGCGAAGGCAGTAACCTCCATGCACACCTTTTCGAGGACAAAATTCCCTTATTAGAAAAAGTGGATCATTATTTAGAACTAGGCGCTATTCCCGGCGGAACCGAGAGAAATTTCGAAAGCTACGGCCATAAAGCGCAAACATTAACTCAACGACAGAAAGCAATACTCTGTGATCCTCAAACCAGTGGTGGGTTACTTGTGGCGGTAGATCCCTCATCATGTCAGAAGTTTGAACGTCTTGCTTCGAGTCTAGGATTATCATTGCAAGCCATAGGCGAACTATCCGGTTCCAGTACACAAGCGGCTAATGATGACCAACACATTAGAATTCACATACAATAATAGGAGCATGGGGAACAGTTTATTTCAGCTCATTTGCGAACAGAATTTGGTGACATAGCAGAGGACTGGGGATTTAATTGCGATGTGGATAAACTCTCAGTTAGTGCTCGATAGGCTTCATCCATCAATAACATATGCTGCTCGATATCTGATATTTCATTGGTTTTTGCGGCGGTCTCTAAATCTAGTGTAGCATGCTGCATTCGCACTCCTCCTAGATTCGCCACGACCCCCTTAATAGCATGCGCAAGGTTTAAAACTTCTTCAATATTTTGCTCCTGCACAGCCTGCTGTAGGGCAATCATTCGATCAGGCATTGCCTTAAAAAAAAGTCCCACTAATTTTACCATTCGCTCTTCTTTACCTCCTAGCCGTTTTAGTAATGCTGGTTTGTCCCAGATGGGATGCTCCTCCTCCGTGCGGGTGTTGTTCTCTTGGGGGAAACGCGGCGCGGCTGTCGGGTTTTCTTCTGCCAGTATCCATTTAAGCAACATGGCTTTAATCATATCAGGCTCCACTGGCTTAGTAAGATAATCACTCATCCCTGCACTTAAGCATCTTTCTTTATCACCTTTCATCGCATTGGCTGTCATGGCGATAATGGGAATTGTTTTATAGCGTGCTCCAGCGGTGCCTTCTCGTATAAATTGAGTCGCTTGGTATCCATCCATCTCTGGCATCTGACAATCCATCAACACCACTGTATACGCATGTTCCTTCGGTGCTTCACTGAGTGCAGTAAGCGCCTCCCTTCCATCAGAAGCAATATCAGCACTTAGACCAAGGTCGCCCAAGATGCCCAATGCCACTTCTTGATTAATTTGATTATCTTCAACTAACAGCAATCGACAGCTATCTGGCCATACAACTGAGGTTATTAAATCTATTTCATTTTGACTGGGGATGTGGTGGCGAGTGCTATTGCACTTACTCATATCTATGTGCGTCACTACCATTAAAGCATCATACAAATCAGAGGAGGTTGCCGGTTTGGGAAAGTAATCATTAAATCCATGCTCTGTGAAGAAGTCTGGCCCTCTACGATTATCCATAGAAGTCATAATAATAAGTTTCATCTGACTAAAACGATCGTCTGTTCTAATAGCCTTGCCCACGTCCAAGCCATCCATATGAGGCATCTGCATATCCACAAAGACCGCATCAAAAGGACAAACGCCCTCAGGAGTTGATAGATCATCTAAAAGGGATAACGCACTGGTCCCGCTAATGGCCTCTTTTACCGCTACGCCCCAGTGCTCCATCTGTCTTCGAATTGCTTTTCGAGTAGTCTCGTTATCGTCGACAATTAATATTTTCAGGTCTTGTACTAATCCCCGCCAACCCGCAACTGGAGATTCATCGCTCTTAAGCAATACAACTGAAAATTCAAAGCTACTACCTTCTCCCGGTGCACTTAAAACCGATATACTCCCCCCCATCAACTCACACAACCTTTTCACTATAGATAATCCCAGGCCAGTACCACCAAATTGACGTGTAGTCGAGGTATCGACTTGGGTGAATTGATCAAATAGCTTGTCCTGTTTTTCCTCAGGAATGCCCATGCCAGTATCCCTCACCTGACAAGTAAAAATATACCCTAACTCACCCGCTTCTTCTAACCTGACGCGAATCAATATTTCTCCTGACTCTGTAAATTTAATAGAATTCCCGATTAAATTGGTGAGGATTTGCCGTATTCTTCCTGGATCGCCTTTCACCATGGGTTGGTCTATTCCGGTCACATCCAATATAATTTCTAGGCCCTTCTCCTGAGCCCGCAACGCCATTCCTTCAGAAAACTCACCCAAGAGTTTCAGCACATCAAAATTTAGTTCTTCTAGCTCCAGCTTGCCGGCATCCACTTTTGAAAAATCTAGAATGTCGTTGATCAATTGCAGTAAGGATTCTGCGCTCGATTTCGCTAAAAATGCTTTTCGATATTGCTCTTCTGTCAGATCACTATTAAGTAGTAACCTGAGCATACCGAGTACACCGTTCATCGGCGTTCGAATCTCGTGACTCATACTCGCTAGAAACTCACTCTTTGCTAAGGCCGCTGATTTAGATTCTGCCATAGCCTCTACCAACTCTCGCTCGATTCTTTTTAGCTCGGTAATATCATTTCGAATCGCCACATAACTTTTGGATTTACCTTCCCGCAAAAAGGGGACTATGGTCGTATCGACCCAATATATACGACCGTCTTTCGCCTTATTACAGACTTCAGCGTGCCACACCTGCCCCTTACTGACAGTGAGATACATATCGCGCCAAAACTGAATCTCATGATGGCCTGAATTGAGAAGCCGATGGTTCTTGCCTAATAATTCTTGCTCTGTGTAACCACTTATTTCAGAGAATTTAGCATTAACAAAATTAATACTGCCTTTCACATCAGTAATGGCCACTATGGTATGTTGATCTAGAACGTATTTCTGCTCCTCTAAAGCCGATAGTGCATCCCTCGTTTCCAGAAAACTTTTTTCCAAGGCTTGTTCATGTATCTGTCGCATCGTCAACATATGATTAAATGTCTTCGATAATCGTCCAATTTCATTATTAACTTCTATCTCTACCTGGTGGTCTAGCTCACCCGCTGCTGCCAACATCGCTGCATCGGATAACGTTTTAATCGGCAAAGTAATACGTCTACCTAGATAAACAGCAAGTATCAACACGATAAAACCCATAAAAACCACTGAAGCCAAAACAATACGACCAAACCACCGCGCTTCGGTTAACGCAAAAGAGCGATCGACTTCACTAAATAGCGCCCACTTTACATTTGACAGCTGCACTGATTGGTAAAACCCTATTACTGGTGAGCCGTCGGGGCCTATATAATCAATTGCAGTCTTTGGCGTTTCATTAGGCCCCTCTCTTGCGTCCACAACCATTTCAGTAAGGCTGCTACGCCAACGGAGAAATCCATCCGTGCTAATGGACTCATCCAATACTGCATTTCTATTTTCACTGCGACTCGTCCGCAGCAGTCCACCTTCACCCACAAGGTAATGAACCACACTTTCCAATCGTTGTGCCTGTAACATTTCTACAATTCGATCCAGTCGAATTTGTATGGCAATAACGCCTATTCCCTCTCCTACCTCATTTTGTAACATAGCAACTAAAAAACTGGCGGCAGGATCTGTGGACGTGGGGTAGCGCTCTAAATCTGAAAATTGCGATTCGCCCGTTTCCAAGGTATATTTAACCGTATGAGCAAAACGAGAATTCGCATAGGGACCTTTAGCTAAGTTGCTACCTAAAGTTTCGGCTCCACTTGCAGAAAATAAAACACTACCTTCAAGATCCACCAGTAGCACATCATCAATGTAATCATACCGGCGCCAAAAACTGACAAAACCCCCTTGCCATTCGTCAACGATAAGAGCCCAACCATAACTCCCCACATAGTCAGACGCACTTTCGCTACTTTTATCCACCCCATCCAACAACATCAGATAGAATGCCATCGTACTGTCTGCTTCCGCTTGACTCTCTAAATCCAGAAATCGATAATCAAACCAGTTTTGTACAAAACGGGCATTTAGTTTCGCTGATTGCTCTAGCTTATCCGACGCCACCTGAGTTAAAGTCGCATTTGCTTGCTGATAGCTAATCCAGGACATTAGGACTAGCGGCGCCATCGCCAAAAGTAGAAACCAAAAAGCGAGACTTTTCTCGAGAGAAGAGAATTTCTTATCGCCTATAACGGCAACGCCTTCCTCAAATATATTAGAATCAACCATAATGTAATAGCCGATCGAGAATTAATGACACCAGTTAGTCATCCTTCAACGCTAACAAATAAAATGCTTAGATATTACCTTTAATTAAGTAAAGCATTAGAGAAACGATGTGGACATAATCTAATCCATTTTTTTAGGAATACAGGTATGTTTTTAGCGCTCACACCGTAGGAATAGATAAAATGGTCGCGGAAGATAAAATCAAAATACGATGGGTCATTGATAGCTGAAGTAGCTAAAACCGCCAAAGACAATCATTATCAAAATCAGAATTAATCTCAATATCGATAACAATAACAATGCTACTGATCATTCTTCAAATTTGCCAAAAGAATAAAACTCCCCGCCGCTAAAAACCCCCATAACGGATTGCCCGTCAACTTCCATCTCCTCAGATAAGCCCACTAACTCGTAAAATACAGACCGACCAATCAACGCTTCTAAGTTCGCTCGGATATGAACATAGGGTCTAGGCTCTTGGGTTGATGGATCTAACTCAACTCTAATGGGATGCTCGGGCCCTGCAATGGCTACATCCCCAACATTGGTCCTAAAGCTAAGCACCTGATCCAACCCCTGCCCTTGCACTTCCAATTCAACGGCAACAAAAGGTGCATCTTCCACTTGAATCCGCATTTTCTCAACAGGCGTCACTAGATAATAAAAATTATCCTCATCATGGCGAAGGATCCTCGAAAACATCTTTACCATTGCGGGTCGACCTATGAGCGAACCTTCATGGAACCATCGCCCATCTTGAGTGATTTTCATATCGATTTCACCACACACTTTTGGTTCCCACAGATGAACGGGGGGAAGTTTATCTTTCGCGTTCTTTGATAAATTTTCTTTGTCCAATTGGCGAATTAGCCGAGCCGTTTTATCTACACTCTCCAACGAATTAAGTGAGGAGAGACTCCCAGCTTGGTTTTCTTTACTATCCCCGTTTTTCAAATTAGCACCCACAATCTATTGGTAAGAATAAAACATCATAGTATATTTTATTTTTTGCAAATCAAACATTTTTCTTCAACCACACACTTAAAATGCTTTTTAAACTTTCATTAGTCACTGGCTTCGCCAAATAATCATCCATGCCAGCTTCTAAGCATAATTGCCGATCTCCTGGCATAGCGTTGGCAGTCATCGCCACTATGGGAATATGATTCTCTGTATCCGACTCTAACTCTCGTATTTTACGTGTAGCACTATAACCGTCCAATACCGGCATCTGGACATCCATAAACACTAAATCATAGTGTTTCGTTCCTAACATTTCTAATGCGATAGCACCATTGTCAGCGATATCTGTAGCATAACCGAGCCTCTTTAGTCGTCCCACCACCACTAGTTGATTTACTTTATTGTCTTCAACCAATAAGACGTGGGCTACTGAATCGCCTTCAATTACGTTGTGAACAAGTGGGCTAAGCTGAGTTATCATCTGCTTCTCTTTAGAAACTTCTAAACCCGAAAGTTGAGTTAGGATATTAATTAGCAGTTCACGCTTGAAGGGCTTTACTAAAAACTGGCCTGATTTACTTTCGTTTCTAAAAGCCAGTTCATTTCGTCTCTTCAGGGATCCCATCAAAATCACCGGAATCTTTTTCAGCTGAGTATCCTTCTCCAAGGTATCCAAAATATCGACAAAGTCCACTTTCGCTAAATCCACACTCAATGCAATCACATCAAATTCTTGACTTCCCTCTTGGGCCATTTTGAGCTCGCGCCAAAATGCATCACCATCCACTACCGGTACAGCGAACACCTCGAGATTGCGAAGTTCTAGCTTTAAAGACGCGCCACTTATTGCTTTGTCATCATAAACTAACACCCTAGATACCGTTAAAGCGGGCAGAGATTCCTCAACGAAGTTTGCACGGTTAAAAACAATATCAAACCAAAAAGTACTACCCACCCCAAATTCACTTTCGACACCTATATCGCCCTCCATGATATTGACCAGCCGTTTGCAGATAGCTAATCCTAGCCCTGTACCACCGTATTGGCGCGTAGTGGATGAATCTGCTTGAGAGAAATTCTCGAAAATCATCACCAGCGCCTCTTGTTTAATGCCTATGCCAGTGTCTAGCACCTCAAAGTGAATTTTCGATTGCCTGTCACTCGACTCGATAATATTAGCCCTCATCTGGACGTAACCGGATGAGGTGAACTTAATAGCATTCCCAATCACATTATAAACAATTTGTTTAAATCGAATGGGGTCGCCAATCACTAATAAAGGTAATGACGTTGTAGGACAAAAGACGAGTTCTACTCCCTTTTGATAACATACCTCCCCCAGTACACTAAATACTTCATCAATGGTAGATCGTATGTCAAACTCGACAAACTCTACATCCAGCTTGCCTTCCTCTATTTTCGATAAGTCCAATACATCATTAAGCAATGCTAGTAAGTTATGACCCGAGTCCGTTGCAACTTTAATAAAATACGCCTGTTCGGTATTTAACTCAGTTTCTTGCACCAGCTCCAACATGCCCAGCACACCATTCATCGGTGTCCGTAGTTCGTGACTCATATTTGCAAGAAACTGGGACTTCGCCTTTGCGCTCCCCTCTGCAATACGCTTATTTTCTTCTGAAATACGGATCGCCCTATTAGCTTGCTTTAGTGCGATCACTGTGGACTCCAGTTCAATATTAGAAATCCTTAAATCCGTCGTTCGTTTTTCCACTTCATGTTCTAATTTATCTTTATGTCGGCTTAACTCCTCATCCCTACGCTCAATCTGCGACAACATACCATTAAAACCATCGGTTAGTACGCCCAGTTCGTCATCTGCTAGTTTCGATGCACGAACAGAGTAGTTACTTTTATGTGTTACTTGTTTTATGGCTTTTGACAAATGAAGAATAGGATCTGATATCAACTTCTGCGCTCGCAACATAATCAAAACCGAAACAGATAACGACGCCAATAAAACGGTCAATACTGTCGATATGAGACGGGATCGATAAGCGTTAAATTCATTGAGATTCGCTTGAAAATAAATCGTCCCTCTAGTATGACCCAATAGCTTCACGGACCTCACTAAATATATTCCGGTATCTGAAAAAATGACGTTCTGTGACTGATTGGAAGGCCAGATCAGTTTCTTATTAAAAATATAAGGGGACCCTCGCTCCATACCTCCTGCCGAAAGGCGTACTTCACTCACGTATTCCGCAAACATTATCCCCTCTCCATCAAACACAATGGCCCTATCAACCTCGGGTATAAATTTGAGAGAAGATAATATCTCAGTAGCTAAGGTAGAGTCATCAAATGTTAGAGACGCAGCAGAATTGTGAGCTAATATCTCCGCTTGTCCGGCTAGTTTCTGTAGAATGCGCTCTCGGCCCAAATACGTTTCAGAAACCACATAGGTGACCGCAGCAATGGTAAGTGCCGCCGACACTACCATAACATTGATAAAAATAAGTTTTTGAGATATGGGAAGACGGTTAAACAGATCCCACATAAATCAATCCCCGGCCTCTGGTGTCCATGGCCGTAATACTGGTGTCACTTGTTCTCGAGTAAAAAACGTGGCTGTTTTGGACAAAATCAAATTTACGAAAACGAAGATAGGTGTACATAATTATCAATTATACCGCGACAGGACAAACTTATATTCTCATACGCTTTATAGATATTATAAACTAACCCTCCCGATAAATGAGTATTGCACTCTAATTACTACTATCTACTATCCACCGGCCACTAGCCACAATGGCTAATTCTTATTGTGCTGAATAGGTCTGAGCTAATTTAGACAAGGGCCTTTTGAGTAAAGACAGAGGAGTATCACCAAGAAAAGTCAACGCGCCACTAGTGCTATCCACAGTGATCACATCCACCAATTGACGTGAATTAACTTCATACATCCAAATAGACAATCCAGCTTTATCCATCGGATTAGCAAAGTTCCAATCACAGGCTGTTAAGGTCTGAGTCGCTGATATCTCCCGTGGCGTTTCTACGACAACCGTTTCTTGTTTACATTCACCTTTCTTTAACAGGCCCATATCCTGCCATTCCCGCACATGGGCATAAAGCAAGAAGTTCATCTGTTGCTCTTTAGCAAACCGAAGTGCCTCTTCAACAGACATTTGAATTTTCCCTGATCTCACGTGAGCAAAATGAGCAGCAAAGGCCGTGGTCTGTACTTCCATCAACTTTTTAGATTTATTCTCGACAGCTTCGGCATCCTCCTCCATTTGTATCCCAGATTTAGGCATTGGTATATAAATATTGGACGCAATAGGAATAACAAAATGTCGATTTCGCGTAATCACGTATCCATCACTAAGTAGCGGTACCGTCATACTTCGTAGGTTGGGATGCAAAGAATTTGCATCGGAATAAATACACGCGGATACGCTAGCGGCCGTTACCAGCAAAAAAATGAATCGATTGATAATTGAAAACCTATCACCAAAAACTAGGGAACCTAACACAATTACACTCTCCATCTTCATCTTCGTCGTCATTTTCATCGACACTGCACGCACAAGCTCAGCGACACGCCTTATTTACCTTATCCCCAACCTTATTCCACTTCAGTTCATAAAGCGGCACTATCTTGCCGGCTCTTGGGCACCAATGGTCTTTAAATATCTAAGCAATTAACGCACCGATTCTCCCTACCTCCTCTCTCGAAAGGCAATCACCATTGTTTTAACCGCTATTCGGTAGAGTTACCATCCTTACGAACTACCTGACCCCGATTACCCATCCTCACACCAAGGTCCATCAAAAAACTAAAAAATTCCTCTTTGTCTTCAATTCGCTGTTTATAAAAATCTGAATGGTAAAGTGCGACCGCTCCATGTACCAATGCCCAAGCAGAACAAATATGGAAATATGCGGGCACATCTTCTAACTTTCCTTCATCAATCCTGGCAGTGATAATGGCTTCCAGCTTACGCAAATTGGCATCTCGAATATCATGCAAAGTTGTCATTAATTCAGGATGCGCATTTTCTACTAAACACTTGGCCTCCAAGCGATCAAATAAGGCATAGCGTACCGGATCCTCCATCCTAAATCGGAAATACTCTCGCGCCAGCTTATCTTTATCATCTGTCTCTTTCAGATCACCAAACAATAAGGCGAGTTCCTCCTCATAACGGATCATCAACCTAAGGTAAATTTCATTTTTTGATACAAAATGCTTATATATGGTCCCTTTACCAATGCCGACTTTATCCGCAATCATTTCAACGGTAACTTTGTCTTCGCTCTTCTCCAAAAACAGCTCCAAAGCACAGCGTAGAATCTCCTCCTCTCGGTGACGAAATTCTTTGGCTTTTTGACTAGCTTTGTCGAAGTCTGTCATCAGAAACTCCCTTTTGATAATTTATTCAAATTATTTTCCGCGCCATTATGCTTAATTCTGGCCCACTTTCCCATATTTAAAAGCTAGCTAGACAATATAGGCCGTATTCTTTATTGATTATGTTCTTTATATACTAGATGTTTTGTCGTCGATGGTCCTATTTTCGACTCTATAGGGTTTCTAGATTAAAATAACTCAACCACAGGAGTGTGATAAAAGCACTTTTCCAAAACCCCTTTTTGATTTAATACAGAAGACACAAATGGCCACTACCAGTACAGACCTTCTCCACGAATTTCCACAAGAGGAAAGTAATATTTACCTCAATCATGCTGCTGTCTCACCTTGGCCGAAGCGAACTCAAGTTGCGTTGCAAATGTTTGCTGAAGAAAATGTCAGCGTTGGGGCGAGCTATTATTCAAAGTGGCTAATCAAGGAAAATGAATTACGCTCTCAACTTGCTAAAATAATCAACGCCCCAAGTGAAGATGATATTGCATTATTAAAAAGCACCTCAGAGGGGCTCTCCGTTATCGCTTACGGCATAGACTGGCGAGTGGGCGACAACCTTGTTATCAGTAATCACGAATTCCCATCCAACCGAATTGTTTGGGAGTCTCTGCGAGGAAAAGGAGTAGAGGTTCGAGTCGCTAACTTAAATGAAGAATTAAATGGCATAACACCAGAACAGGCCATAATCGAANAAACCGACCAGCACACTCGTCTGGTGTCCATTAGCTCGGTGCAATACGCGTCTGGATTAATGCTGAATCTAAAAGAGATCGGTATGCACTGNAAGGCAAATAAAATTATTTTTTGCGTTGATGCCATCCAAAGTATCGGCGCACTGCAGTTCGATTGCCAAGCTATGTGTGCGGATGCGGTTATAGCAGATGGACACAAATGGATGTTGGGGCCTGAAGGGTTAGCGCTATTTTATTGCTCACCTTTTTTGCGAGAACAGCTAACCCTAAACCAGTATGGCTGGCACATGGTTGAACATCAGGGCGATTTTGACAGACAAGAGTGGGAAATGGCTAAGTCATCGCGACGCTTTGAATGTGGTAGCCCAAATATGTTGGGAATTTATGCGTTATCTGCCAGCCTCTCGCTATTGCTAGAGATAGGAATGGATAGGATTGAACAGCAACTGCGACAAAATATGCAATTACTCATCGACGCTTTAAAATGTGTTAACCATCTGGATTTTTTGTCTCCAATTCAAACAGATCTTCGAGCTGGAATAGT
The DNA here is from genome assembly GCA_016765265.1 of Pseudomonadales bacterium. Lineage (GTDB taxonomy): Bacteria > Pseudomonadota > Gammaproteobacteria > Pseudomonadales > DC-out160 > DC-out160. Next base: position 13,129 of record JAESQG010000243.1, read on the forward strand.
CACTTTTACACTTCCCGGGCATGATATTCAGTCACTTTTTCAGAACCTTAGAGCAAATAACGTTATCTGCGCATACAGAGGAGGCGGTATTCGTTTCTCACCCCACTTCTATACGCCGGAAGCAAAAATATTAAAAGCAGTGGATATACTCCATGAACTGACGACTTCTTAAATTAAGCGCATAATCTAGCATATTAGCCAATCAAACATTACACTCAATAAAGGATCACTGCTCCTGTAAAGTCTGTTTTAGCCGATTGTTTTAACCGATTGTTGTACCAGATAAATATTTCAGGCAGTGGAGCTTCGCTAAAAAGGATCTGCAATATGACATTTGACGCGTTAGAGCGCTTATCACTGACTTTAGTCTCTTGGCTAAATGGGGAAGCCGATCCGCCAGAATATCCAATGTGTAATTTCGAGCGCATTCGTTATGAGCTGCGTCCTTGCGATGTCATTCTGGTGGAAGGTCGTTCACGGGTTAGTAACGTTATTCGGATGATTACCAGTAGCCCTTGGACCCATACCGCACTCTATCTGGGCCGCCTTCATGACATCGAGGACCCAAACGTGCGTGCCACTGTCGCTGAACACTACCCTTGTGAACCCGATACCCAAGTTGTTATCGAGAGTATGCTAGGTAAAGGCACAGTGATACATCCTCTGTCATTTTATGAGCGCGACCACATTCGTATCTGCCGCCCCAAAGGATTAGCATACAAAGATGCCCAAGAAGTAATTAGGTATGGGGTTAGTCGCCTCGGAACTGATTATGATGTTCGCCAAATTTTTGATTTGGCTCGATTTTTATTCCCATGGTTCATGCTCCCTAGAAAAT
>JAESQG010000244.1 GCA_016765265.1 Pseudomonadales bacterium
TCGTCAATCACAACAAAGGCTCCATCTTTCACATCAATTCGGCCTTTGCCAATAAAGATCATTGAATTTCGGTCTTTGAGAGGAATAGGTTTTAACGGCACAAATGTCATGGCTTACTTTCCCGCCTCTAATTTCCTGATTTCAGAATTTTTTATCAATATCGTAATCTAGTGGATTGCTAACTTATTTAATTTGAGAACGCGTTCAGACGCAGGCAAGCCTTCAACGAAATTGGTTTCTCGCCATTGTTTGGCAGAAACACCAAGCCAGGCAACATTTAATAAACCCGCTTCGTTGGCAGACCTATTACTGATCTGTTGAGGCCGGTCTCTTTTTCAAACACATCGAATTCGATGTGTTTGAAATCAGGATTATCCAAGTGCTCCCCTATTTACAAAAACTCAAATAACCAATTTCCAATAAATTACACCTGCCTTATCTGTATAATTAAACATTTGCAATGTCAGGAATGCAAACATATTCCACACCACTCTTCAGGTACGTTGTGATGCTATGATCCAATACTTTCAAATTAGACGTCATCGCTCATCCTAGTTGTTACGTCATCCTAGTTGTTACGTCATCCTAGTTGTTACGTCATACTAGCTTACATACAAAGCTCACATTCGCCGAATCATCATCAAACCACAGCCAAACGCTTTGGAAGGGCCGAGCCCATCACCTAGCATTTTTACGAATATTTCTGGTTCAGATACGGTCAGCACACCCTCATAATCTAAACTACTAAAACCAGCACTACGGCCTTTTTCAGGTAGCGCGTTCCACCGATACCCTGTTGATTGCACTGTGTTAAGTAAATACCCACGAGAATCTCCACGTTTGTTAAGCCACTCAAATGCAGCCGCCGCAATAACTTTGTCTAGTTCCTGTTTCAAACGCTCTCGACCAGTCTTGTCTTGATAATCATCGTGCGCTTGCAGCTCCTTTCGCAACTGACTTTTACTACCACTTGTAGGCAATTCTCGTTCCGCACACGCCGCAATTAAGAAACTGCGTTGTGCATCAATCACAACATCATGGCGCTTGGAATTTTTTACACCTTCCGCACGACGAGCAATAGTGGGATTCGCTCGTAATCTAAAACTGAGTTGATCCCCTGCATGTAAGACAGGGGAAAACAATTTACTCTCTACAGAAAATATGGGTGACTCCATATTAGGTTGCATTTGAGAAAGTACGTAATACATCGGTTGATTACGACTAGCACCCGTTTGTTTTGCGGCACTTTCTTCTCGATAAATAAACCGCTGTTTGTCATCAAAAAGATCCCACAACAAACGGTGTATCCCATAACTACGGTCTTTTAATAAAAGGCCCAGTTGGGAATGAGCGAATATTGCGTCTTGCAATTGTATTCTTGATAAATACACTACGATGTCTCCTTTTTATGCAGCCACATCGATTCATTACGCGACTGAAACTGCCAGCGCTTACGTGACATCGGTTTATCGTGCCGCTGAACAATCTGGATGTGGCTGCTACAAAACACATCCGATTCCTTCGCAAAGTCATCTTGAGAACCTTCCCAATAATAATGCGTTCTTGCATCATCCGGTAAATAGCGCTTATCCGATTCCCAGTCCCTATCACTCTGTAGTAGCCTATTCAATGAGTACTGATTAAGTGCGTCATAAAAGTGTGCTGCCGCCACAATCTGCGCAGCCAAAGGTGCCGCTAATGGGCATGACTTTCGACCTAAATACAGATGGAATTTGGGCGTTTGCAACGCTTGCTGTAACTCACTTACGCTATAGGGCGCATCGTCCATCGCTTGAATCGCCACAACTGCTTGTGCATCAGTACGATATTCCCGGCTCGATAACACAGTACCGATACGATCCTTACCAATCAGCAACTCATCGCGCCGGGTTTGGTAGGAGTACTTGCCCACTGAATCTGGAGCCTGAGCCGTATGATAATCTTTGAGTAGCTGCCCCGTTTTTACCAACTTTATCGCTTGTTGATAACCATTCACTAGTGCGAGGTGTTTCTCGTCACACTCTCGTTTAATACCCAGTGCTGCCGCTAACAATCCCGTAATCGCCGATTTGCTGGGATAACGGGCGCTTTGACGAGTTTCTCCTACTGCAATCTCGCCCCAACTGGCCATCGCGCCATACAGGCGAAAAACCAAATAGTTCATAACGTCTCCTTACTCGCTCACAAAAGCCAGCAATTCTTTCAAACTGCCTTCGCCAGTGATCGCATTAAACGAATAGTTAGCATCAGCGCAGTCACCGTACACACGATCAAAATTATCTTTCTGTTTTTCTAGTGCGACAACTGCTTCTGTCGCAAAGTCATCAGAGTTTTTCGACACTGGTTTTAGAAAAGCAACAGAAAGCGAACGCGGTTGCTGATTTCCTGATTCAGCAAGCGCATAAGACGCATACGCACGCGATGCAAAGCTATTTTGTTTTCCTTCAGGTGCTACTTTTACAGCGGCCTCAACAAATGCGCCCAGCGCCTTGTTAGCCAGAGCCTTTTCCCCGTTCAGATTTTCAATCAACAGTTCTTTGTTAATGCAGATATAGGAATAGAACAATCCAGCGGCAAAACCGGTTTCACCAATATGAGCAGCACCCGCATCCTCACTGCCATCATTGAGATCATCAACTGCAGTGAAATAGTCATCCTCAATAACGATACTATGCACTGAAATCGCGTGTGCAACCTGGCATGACGCTTCTACGTTAAAAGAAGGCTTTGACGCCAACATACGACCAAACATGGCAATGTCTGCCGCCATTTCTTCTTTTCGTAACAGCGCCAACTCTTCTTCGTCTGGCTCTCGCTGCTCCGCAATCAAGACGGCGACCAGCGCGTCGATTGCTGCGTTTTCCGAAGCAGAAATATGCACCAGCTGCTCAATCTCTAAATCTTGCGTGACGGAATCTGGCGATTCCTTTTTTAACTTGCCGAACTGACCGGCAATTGCTTGCGCCCATTTCTTGGAATTTTTTTCACTCAGATTGCCATCTACTAGTGCGTGATAAATAGAAACACCTCGCACTTTTGTGCGAACTCCCAGATGCCCTGCTAGCGCATGTTGAAATAAATCCGATGTACGCCAACTGCGCTTTAAACTCTGTGAAGACACTCGTAAACGATCACTGCCTCCCATTTTTGCGGTTTTAGGGCGACCCAAATCATCTCGATTGAGATTAGCTGGTGGATAAGATGTTAGTAAATGAAGTTGGATAAAACGACTCATTTCGATTTCCTCTTTATAAGAATATGTTGAATTAATTTTTTAATGCTGCGTAATAATCACTGGCCCATCGAACCGCTAAACGATCTTGCGGTTTACTGGATGGCCCGAAACGCTGTTCGTCTAACCAATGCAGAATATCATCGGCCACCGAAAGGACACTGGCTTTTCCGCCCAACAAGGCAATTGCGCGACATGTTCGCGTAAAAAATTCGTCTGGGGTTCGGCTTTTTTGTAGCTGAAGAAAGCGCAATTCACTCATGACTGCGTGACTACCTCCTTCTTTTGGCAATCCCAATTCCCTAGCGAAACTACTTTTCTCGTTATTCTTTTTAATACGAGCGACGACCGCCGCCACCATTGCAGCATTCGTAATAGAAATCTGGTCTGACTCTGACCACCGACCGGGCATTTTATACAGAAAATGCGAAAATGCTGCCGTTAGTAAAATATCATCCGAGCCTTTTGCCCGACGAAGCTGCGCCCTGTCTCCTCGGTTTTCATCAAGCCAACGCCACCAATCAAGCAATTTGGACTGATCGTCCTTATCTAGTTTTTTAAAATACATGGTTATACGACCTCTTGTGATTGGGCAATTTGATCAAGATCTTTTAGTGACTTTGTATTTTTTAGTTTCTTACTCAGCTCCCTGCGTGCGCTCGTAATTCGTTTCATATTCAAATCTTCCGCATTTCCTTCCAGCACCCAATGATCAAAGATTTCATAGGCTGCGTAGCGAATTCCTTTCATCCATTGTTCCGCAACAGACCGAGGCATGTGTCTTAGGTCATCCGGCTCTTTAGCTAACACATACAATTGCTGATAAAACAAAGATTCAGTTGCTTGCCAAAACGATTGTCCGACCATGCTAGTATTCCCTTTTACATCCTTCGGTCGATTAAACCAGGCCGCTTTTACCTGTGAATTTACAACTTTAACCACGTCTTGCGCGGTCGATAACAGGCGCGAAACATGGGCTACAAAATACTCAGAATAGGCTTGTGATACTGAAATAACCGGCAGCTGATGTTCATACCAGCAACGCGCCTTCATGTTGTCCATATCATAACCAAAACACCACAAACGCATTGCAATTGAATCCCCTTCATCTTCAATCAACTCAGCGAGGTTCTCGTAAAAATTCTTTGTCACCTGTGCTGCCGCGCTGCCACCATCGTCAATCCACATCAAGCCTAACCAATGGCGATACCCCAGACCACCTTGCTGACCCTTAATGCTTAGAGGGGGTGACTTCTTTTTGGGATCGAAACGATAGGGCGTTAAAGGATGTTGCCACGCACCGTCATAGTTGACACCATTGTTCTTGGTACGAAAATGGCTGTATAACGTCTTTGTGAATTCACCGCAAAGGGTACAATCGCCCGGCTCCGTTTGAGTATCAATGCGTATCCGACGAGGCATACCCCAATACATTTGTAATGGACTCACATCCTCAGGAAATGTTGGCATTCCTTTCTTATCAGAAACACGGGTATTTGCCATCCACGGGAATACACTGGGCTCCGCTTGAGTTATCGTGTCTGGAAACGATTCTTGTGATAACACATTTAGCCAAAGTTTTTGCCATAATGTACTGTCGGCACTCTCTGGAAGAAGTAGTGTCGTTAACGGCCCCCCGCCCCGCAAACCTACACGATGACCTGCTCCACCTGCCGGTGCATTTGCTTGCAAGGTGAATAACGCAGTTGCACAACAGCTTCCACAGACACCATTTATGGACCCTCCTTTTACAAAATGGTCGAGATTGTCTTTCAGCGTTTTTTCGCCAGGGGCATCAATTAATAGCGCAGATAGTGGCTTTAATTCACTTTCAGGCAGATCCAAATCTTGCAAAAATGCAGGGCCGTCTACATTGGTAAAGTCGAACGCATCGGTTATTTCTTCAAATACAGATTTCAGCGTATGGGGTTCAGGATTTTGTTGCCAGTATTCAAACCACTGATCTGGGTCTTCTGGGGAAAATACAGTTTGCAACAACCCAATAAGCAGTTGATACAACGCGCCTTTAAAATCGTGACGCGCCGCAACTATTTCCATCACCGGGTTATCGATTTCCGCGATTTGCCACGGGGCAATTTTCTCAAGTTTTCCGTCTTTACGAACGATGGGAATCCATGCAGCGCTAATTAAATTCATGTCATTTTTCTCCTTTTTCCGATCGAGCCACAATAATTATTGTAATAAATGCAAGCGCCACCAACGCCTCAGGACTTGGTGAAAATCCATCTAACAATTCAAAAAACTTTATCGCGTTATCCATATTTCAGTTCACACAATCAACTCTTGTCCCACCATATAATTAACATCTCAACCTGCGTAAAATTATTATTCAGGATATACGTCCATCAGAGTCCCGTTCTCTACCTCAGCGGGGCTCCCAACCACCTTACTTCATCGATTTTTTCATCTAAGCATTTAATTTAATTCATAATGGTACTTTCAATTAGGTATTACAATGCTTGCCGCTCAAACGATAGCGTAATTAGGTACGCCACATAATCGTGGACGGAACTATTCATCGATTACATATTTATATTGAAAAAAGAAGTAGTTATCGCTATATTACTAGAATATAGTAATTCCAAAAACCTGGAGTAGTGATAATGCCCACCACTAGCTTTAATCTCGATTCTCATTGGGAGGCTTTCATTAAAAATGAAGTTGCTTCCGGTCGCTACAGTAATGCCAGTGAAGTGATACGCGATGGCCTTCGCCACCTGGAGGTACAGAAATATGAATTCGGCGCATTACGAGCGGCTATCATCAAGGGAGAAGAAAGCGGGTCTACGCCATTCAATGCCAGCGATACGTTAGCAAAAATCAAAAAGAAAGCTGGGCTAAATGAGTCGAATAAATAAAAGCGATGAAGCCGAGCAAGATTTAGAGGGTATTTGGAATTACACGTTCAAACAATGGGGTGAAGCACAAGCCGATAAGTATTATTTTGAATTAACTGATGCGTTTCACTCTATTCAGGAAAATCATCTCATTGGCTTTCCTATCGACTACATCAAAAGATTATCGTATTTATCACTGGAAAAAACACTTTATAATTTATCGAATCACACCCAACCACATTGACATTGTCCGTATCCTTGGCGACGACATGAATATTAAAAGACATATTTAAAAAATCAATAGAAAGCGCAGACTTAAAAAGCATAGTATTCAGCGGGGATCCCAGCCACCTTTACTACTATATAAATGCGCGGTTTCGGCTACTAATGGCATGACCTCAGACCACTTCAATACAGACACATCGGCTTTCAACTGTTCTATTGCCGATTGCCAGTGTTGCGGCACTTGTTCTCTGGCGCTTTCCCACGCCTTTTTTGACAAGCTGAATTGACTGAGCGCCCAACCATGCTCAACATCGCCCGCCATCGGCACAAGCTCTCCGCTCTCTTCCTTTACCAACACAACCGACACATCGTCACCTAAACGCGTAGGAATATTCACATCCTCATCCCAACCACCGCTTTGACCTGCGCTAGAAATGGTGTATCCCTTTTCAAGGTCCAAACAATTAAACTCGCCCATGCCGCGCTGGACACTTTGACCGACAACCGCATCCATACAAACCTCATCGAAGGCCTCCGGTATTTCGTCGTCCACCCCATCGCCATAAACGCTTTCAATAAGAAACCGGGCATCTTCTGGCATATCAAATCCGTTGTGTTTCTGTAGTGCTTTTATGGTTAACCAAAGCCGTCCTACGTGGCGGTACACTGCCTGAGTGCCTGGTAACAATGAAGAGAGCCAATCGCTGTCTAAGGATTTCTCTGGGTCAGGAGAAAGAATATAAAGGCACGGTCGTTCTCGCTGGTCTCTCTTATTACCTATTGTAATGGGGTCACCTTTTTCAGTACGAATATGACGTTGCAACCGACCAGCCCGCTGAATAATTAAATCAATGGGCGCTAAATCTGTGATCNTAAGATCAAAATCCAAATCTAAGCTCTGCTCGACGACCTGTGTCGCAATCAACACCTGACCAGAACGCTTCTGTTCAGTTGAATACTTTCCAAATCGTTCCAACACATCGTTCTCAATGACCTGCCGATCGGCCATTGCATAACGACTGTGGAATAAATGAATGTTCCCATTCGCTATCTCTCCATTCTCGATCAACGCGTCATACGCTGTACGCGCGTCACCAACAGTATTACGAATCCAGCAAACACAACGCCCCTCCTTCACCGCTTGCTGTNTCGTATTCACGGCCTGCTCTTCGTTTGCAAGGCGACATACATCCACATGACGCCGTACACTATTTCGTGTAGCAACAGCAGTCTCGGCAATTCCATTTTTGCTCACATGCGTCACCAACGGGTAGTCATCTTTATTTTCAGGTGCATGCCCGACAAAACCCACGCCATCCGAAAAAGCAGCCACCAAATCACATCGATACGAAAAAGGCAACGTCGCAGATAACAAAATAACGCTACCACCTTGCGCTGCATGCGCGGTTAACAATGACTTTAATAACACTCGCATGTAGGGATCAAACGCATGAACCTCATCGACCAATAACACGTTGCTGGCCAAGCCAAGCAACCTTAATGCTTGGTGTTTTGCCGGAAGGATTCCCATCAATGCCTGATCTATTGTTCCCACCCCTACATTCGCTAGCAGGGCTTTTTTACGATTATCGGCTAACCACTGATTACAATAAGCACTCGCCGATAATTCTTCTTTTTCATAATTACGGTCCACCCTCTGACGAGACAAGCCAACGGAATCAGTGAAGGCTTTGGACAATTGACGCGCCCCGTGAGAAAGCACCAGCGATGGATATTCGCCTGTTGCATATAAACTTTGGTAACTTGTGGCCATCCGTTGATACATGGCATTGGCCGTCGCCATGGTGGGCAACCCAACATAGACACCTTGCGCTAATCCCTTGTCCATTAACTTATGTACCAAGACCATTGCCGCTTCGGTTTTTCCCGCTCCGGTTACATCTTCGAGTAAAAAAAGTTGTGCCGATGATGCAATCTCCACATCCTGCGCAAAATGCTGTAAAGGTGTGGGCTGCCTAATAAACAAAAATTGCTGCCTTATAGAGGTAAATGGCGCAATCTCTCGAGACTCCATTTGCGCATGACTAATGGAGTCCTTGGCTGCTGGGAGTGCTTTTTCCAACCAGTATTGTTGCAAAGGTATCTCAACATCCTGATACAAAAAGATCTCTCGATCTGAACCTAACCAGTCCGACAGTACCGCAAGCCCGGCCAGCATCCATGACATTCGTCGATAATCACCGGGATCAATAGAAGCCAAAGGCGCGAGATCGGGCATCCATTCAGCAATCACGGCTCCCACAAACTCCTCAGCCGCCAGTGCATCCTCTTCCAATAAAAACGATTGAATTGCTCTTAGATTTTTTTCAGGTGGCTGTCCATGATGCCCGCAGGAAACCTCTAACCATTGGGAAAATGCTTTGTGGTATTCCTTGGGAATAACATCATTTAATTTTTTAACAATTACTTTTTTCCACAAACAATAACCGAGGGTGTCATGTCGCTTACTGTACGTACACCTGCCATCATAGGGCACTAATTTTCCATCAGAATGATTAAACAAGTTTTGAAACGCTCGAAAAAACTTACCCAAATCATGCAACATCAAACAAAACGAAAACCATTGTTGCAACCAGATAGGGTCAACACACAATTGCTCTGACAGTTGTCTATTTAACCGATTTCCCGGTGCTAGCAAACGGTACCCCACCGCAGCCACATCCAAGCAATGATACGGCAACAGATGATAATCAGGCCCGCCGTCTTCGGCATTTTTTTTGGCTTTCCCCCAATACTTAAAATACAATTCACTCATAATTACTAACCACGTCTCTCATGTAACAAATCACCAAGGCAGTGTAACAGGAACCCTGTCGTGAAGTTCAATCAGAAATCGTCTCCTGAGTGAACCAAGGTTTGGTGAATGTGATGCAAGAGTTTGCACTGTATCTGATACCCTGCAACCCAAATATAGCAATTTTGAGACTCTATTAAGGATTTTTATGAGTTTGCAGATGTTTGGCTCACATTTCAGTTTACCCCAAACAAATCAACAATTTATATCGGTAGTATTGCCGGCTGGGTAAAATTACGATTGCTAAAAAAGTTAATGAAAGACATCGCGATAGGATATTGATGAAATTTTACAAAACAAGCTAAGTAATTTTTTGAGTCCTGAACAAAGGGAACCAAAAATTGACAACCTTCTAACCAACTTAAGGACCTCTAATACAATTTATAACGCAGGCCCTAAGACGACCCCTGAATGGAGGTTCACCATTGAGACAAAAAAAATCAAATAATCGTCATTATTATCGGCCGTAAACTGGCCTTCAAATACAACGGATGAGCAGGCTCACCCGACTTATTCATTTTCAAACAATGTAACTCCGCCACCAATTCCCGCACCTCTGCTGAACGATCTAAATAATCGCCGTCATTGCCCCACGCAGCCACGACTACACCCGCATTCCTAGCCAGCTTTA
>JAESQG010000245.1 GCA_016765265.1 Pseudomonadales bacterium
CAGGAATTGAGCTCATTTCACCTTTTAAGACTCATTTCGTATTAGAAACAAGGGTATACTTCAGACTCATTTGGTATTGGACAAGTCTCCCTCTAGCCTTTAGCTAGGTGTTCCTGGTAAGCTTGGCGGCTTTAAAATGTCTAGGATATTGTAGGGAACTTAATCATCTCAGATGAGGTCTTTATTCAGAGTGTTTTTCACCCATCCTCATTTTATAACAAATTCGAATAGGTTTTAATTACACCATGAGTACAGAAAACCAAGATCAAGCTAATACACAATTTGACCAGTTCGGCCCCAATTTAATAAACGAAATCAGCAAAGTCCTAGTGGGACAAGAAGCGATGGTAAGTCGTTTGTTAACCGGATTGTTAGCGGGGGGACACGTATTAATAGAAGGTATGCCGGGATTAGCTAAAACTTTGGCGGTCAAAACGTTGTCAGAAGCCATTGATACGGGCTTTTCTAGAATTCAATTTACGCCAGATATGTTGCCTGCGGACGTTATAGGGACTGAAATTTTTAACCCTAAGGAAGGAACTTACAGCGTGAAAAAGGGGCCAGTTTTTTCAAACCTAGTGTTGGCCGATGAGATCAATAGAGCCCCCGCAAAGGTCCAAGCTGCTCTGTTGGAAACAATGCAGGAGCTTCAGGTCACTATAGGCGGTGAAACCCATCGTCTGCCGCAGCCTTTTATGTTGCTAGCAACCCAGAATCCTATAGAACAAGAAGGCACTTATCCCTTGCCCGAAGCCCAAATAGATCGGTTCATGTTAAAAATCAAAGTGGGTTATCCAACACGAGAGGAGGAGCGTAAGGTCTTAGATCGCATGGCAAGTGGTCAGGCTTTTCCAACGGTGAATAAGATAACCACGGTGGAAGAAATATTTGCTGCGCGCAAACAGGTTGCAGCGGTATTTGTTGATGACAAGGTGCGAGATTATATTGTTGATGTGGTTCAAGCTACCCGCGTAGCTGCCGGCTCTGGGATTCCTGAGGTGGATGGAATGATTGAAAACGGCGCCAGTCCGCGAGCGTCAATCTGGTTGATGCTCGGTGCAAAAGCACATGCTTTTTTGCAGGGTCGGAACTATGTTACACCCCACGATGTTAAAACTTTAGTGCCCGACGTGCTACGCCATCGGATTATGCTGAGTTATGAAGCTGAAGCCGAAGGTAAAACACCCGAGGATTTGATTCAGAAAATTCTTGATACTGTTTTGGTTCCCTAGAAAATTAATTTATGCAGTCAATTAATGGGGATAAGGCACAGTTTCAAGTGACAGGATCAATTCGAGAGGGCATGAATGCTAGCCAGTGAAATCATTAGGCGTGTAAAGGAGATCCAAGTACGCACCGGTCGTCAGGTGGCGGACGTGTTAGCCGGTGAATATATTTCTGTATTTAAAGGAGGGGGGATAGAATTTGATGAAGTTCGTCCTTATATTCCTGGTGATGACATCCGCTCCATTGATTGGAACGTCACCGCGCGCGTAGGTGAGCCCTATGTGAAACGGTTCGTGGAGGAGCGCCAGTTAACGTTGATGTTAATGGCGGACGTGTCTCCATCTCAAGAATTTGGTTCAGGAAGCCGATCGAAAAGGGATGCTACTGCCGAGTTCTGCGCTCTGTTAGCATTCTCCGCCAATCAAAATGATGACAAAGTAGGTTTGGTTCTATTTCATGGAGGAGTTGAACAGTATATCCCTCCTCGTAAGGGACAAAAGCATGCTTTAAGAGTAGTGCGAGAAGTGTTAGCACACGGCCAAAATGCACCGGAATCTAAATCCCCATCACAGGCTAGTTCGAATGCAAGAAGTCTTAGCATTTGGGATAAAACGGTTAATCGATTCAAACTAAATAAAGAAAAGACGCTGCGTTCAGCTGATCAAACCACGGATATTGGTCAGGCAATGCAATTTTTCCTATCAGTGACAAAAAGAAAAGCAGTTTGCTTTCTAGTGAGTGATTTTCTCGATGATAATTACGAACAGGCATTAATGACCGCTAATCGAAAACATGATGTTGTAGCGGTCCTTATTACCGATCCCAGAGAGTTAAAGATGCCAGGGGTGGGACTTATTGCGTTACAAGATGCTGAAACCGGTACAACGCAGCTTTATGATACTAGCTCAAGAGCGTTTCGCGATAGTTTGCAGAAAGCGGGGGAAAAGCGCATAGCGGATTTGGAGCGTAACTTGCGAAAACGAGGTATCGATTTTATTCACATAGATGCTTCTGGTTCAGTCGTAGATCCGTTGGTGAAATTTTTTCGCATGAGAGAAAAGAGGTCCCGTCGATGAAGTGGTCTCGAACTTGGGCTTTAATGGGTTGCTTGTTGTTATTAAACACAGGACAAATAACCCCAGTTTATGCAGAGGGCGAACCCGTGCAGTCCCTAGTCGTGCAGCGAGGCCCGGTAAAGGCCACAGTGAGTATAGAACCGATTAGCCCCATCATTGGCGACATTATTACCTTAATCTTAGAGGTCGTGGCTGAAGAGGGTGTAGAGTTGCTGATGCCTGAGTTCGGACAATCACTTGACCGATTTTCAATAGTGGATTTTGTGCCTAAAGAAAGTGTGGATGATGAGGGGAGGAATGTTGCTATACATCGATACCGCTTACAATCTCGCAGTTCCGGCCAGCAAACCATCCCGCCATTAATGATTGAATTCGTCGACCGTCGCCCTGGTAACCGTGCCGCACCTGAGGGGGAGGATGCCTATGAATTGTTAACGGAGCGTATCGTATTTGAGATCGAGTCTGTTTTACCAAAAGGAGCGGGGGCTGATTTGAAACCACCGCTAAGGGAGTTGGGACCAAGGGATGATGGTGGCGCTAAACTTTGGCCATGGCTACTGGCAGTTCTGGGGATATTGGCGATTGCATCCCCCTTTGCATGGCAAGCCTGGCAGCGATGGCAGGTGCAAGCGCGGCAGCGCAGTGCGTATGATATCGCCCACAGTCGACTTTCTAAATTAACGGCGGCTGATAACTTAGATGTGGATGCCGTGCAAGTTTTCTTTGTTGAGCTGTCTGATATAGTGCGCCACTATTTAGAAGATCGTTTTAATCTGCATGCTCCTGAGTTAACAACGGAGGAGTTTTTGGATGTGGCTGCTAGCTCGCCTGATTTAAGCGGTGATCAAAAAAGTTTTTTGCAGGGATTTCTTCGAAGCGCAGATCAGGTGAAATTTGCCCGNCATGTACCGGACGTTCAAACAATGGATAAAGCACTAGCAGCAGCAGCCGNTTTCCTTGAACAAACGAAACAAAATTCGCCTTTAATAGGTTCTAATGTTGTGGATTCTAATACCGTTCATTCGAATAGAGATACCCACCAGCAACCCATCGTCAAAACAGCTGGAGGGGAGAATGGTTAGTTCCATCGGCTGGGAGTTTCGGGACCCACTTTTTTTATTCGCAGGACTGTTAGCACCTTTGGTNTATTGGTTGGCGGTAAGAATACCTTCATCTGTTACGTATTCTAGTNTGTCCTTACCTGATGCTGCTCAGCGCTCTGTTAGAGTGTATCTAGCGCAGTTACCCGCTATATTGCTGGCGCTTGCGGCATTAGCCATAGCGGTCTCATTGGCGGGACCGAGAACGGGAGACGCCACAACTCGAGTTAAGCGAGAAGGGATCGCTTTGATCATGGTAGTGGATAGGTCGGGCTCAATGAACGCTCGAGATTTCGTCGAAGACGATTACAGTGTCTCTCGTTTGGCAGCACTAAAAAATGTTTTTAGGGAGTTTGTCGTAGGAGGGGACGCGGGTAACGGTAGACCCAATGACTTGATTGGAATAGTTGCTTTTGGTACTTATGCCGATGGAGTTTGTCCGCTGACTTTGGATCATGCAAACCTGATCGCTATTTTGGACCAGCTAGAAGTGGCAACGGAGCGAACTGAGGCGGCAACTGCTGTAGGAGAAGGACTTGCACTGGCAGTGGAGAGGTTAATGCAACACCCTGCTGAATCGAAAGTGATTATTCTACTCACGGATGGAGTCAATAATGCCGGTGAAATCGATCCCTTGCATGCTGCTGATTTAGCTGCGGCAAACGATATCAAAGTGTATACAATTGCCGCCGGCATTACGGGGTATGCCCCAATTCCTGTAAAGCTACCCGATGGTCGAACTAAGCTACAGCGTTCAATGGTAGAAATAGATGAAGTCACCTTACAAGAGATAGCCGAACGAACCGGGGGAAGATATTTTCATGCTCGAGATGCCGAGGGCTTAAAAGAGGTTTATAAGGAGATCGATTCTTTGGAGCATAGCGAAATTACTGAAATTCGATATATGCAATACCGAGAACATTATGATGTATTCGTATTGATAGCGTTGATATTGATAGTGATAGCAAGCTTTGCCGGCGGGACCGTATTGAGGCGGTTACCATGACAGATCTTTATTTTGCTGAACCTCAATGGATACACGGACTATGGGTAGTGCTGGTGTTTTTCTTGCTCATGATTTGGTTGGAACGTAGAAGTGGGGGAGACTTATCGCAGTTTGTATCGAAGGTACTGCAACCTCGGCTGGTGCGTAGCGCTTCTATTACCAGAAGAATGATCAGAATTATGTTTCTAGCCCTCTCGGGAGTATTCCTGGTGATCTCTCTGATGAGACCGCAGTGGGGTTTGCAGTTTGTATCAACGCCCAAAGTGGGAGCTGAGATAATGATTTGTCTTGATGTGTCGAAATCGATGTTAGCTGAGGATGTGGCGCCTAATCGATTGGAGCGAGCTAAAGCAGATATAGGTGATTTACTTAACTACCTTAGTGGCGATCAAGTAGGCCTTATTGCTTTTGCAGGGCGCGCATCTGTGTTGTCACCCCTCACACCTGATTTTGGTTTTCTTCGACTGGTTTTAGACAGTGCTGGTTCTCATAGTGTTACTCGTGGAGGTACACGTTTAGAAGAACCCATTCGTAAGGCCATTAAAGGGTTTGGTGACACTGCCGATGCGTCGAGATCTATATTGCTTATCACGGACGGAGAAGACCACGATTCCTTTCCCTTGGAGGCAGCAAAAGCGGCCGCAGAAAGAGGTATTCGGATCTTATCTATTGGCTTCGGTGATGAGAATGGCAGCGAAATAATGCTGACTGATCCGAAAACAGGAGCTCGCCAACTGCTTCGGGATAGTGACGGCGAAGTCGTTAAAAGTCGACTCGATGGCGATATGCTTCGAGAGATTTCACTTATTACTGATGGAGCCTATATACCTGCAGGCACAGGTGTCCTGGATCTACGATCGATATATGACGCCCATATCGCGGGGCTTACTCGAGGTAAGCTTGATGGACAGGGGCATACAGTGCGCAATGATGCTTTTCAATTTACGCTTATGATGGCGCTTTTGATGTTGCTGGCAGCGGTGTTGAGTACCGTGGGTAGTGCGCCGACCACTGAACAACTAAGGAATCGAGCTAGAGGTAGTGTTAATTTATCTTTCACCTTTGTAATTTTTCTGGTGACCCTATCCTGTACCGTACTCTTAGTACCTTATGTGAACGCGGTTAGCGATGAGGAGGCTAAGGACCACCCCATAATCGAGGCGCAGGTTAAGGATGAAAAAACTGAAACAAAAATAACGGAAACTCTTGAGGAAGAAGAAATTGTCGATCCTAGGTTAATGTATAACGAAGCACTTTCTCAATTTGATTTAGGGCAGTGGGATACAGCAGCAAAAACTTTTCAAAAAGCTCGTACTAAGGCGGCCGCTGATGGAGAGCTACGCTTTAACGCGACTTATAATCTGGCTTGGGTGGAGGTTAAACGGGCTGACTCATTATTGGAAACGGAACCGCAAAAAGCCTTAGATGCCCTATATGTTGCAGCCGATTGGTTTCGAGAGGCTATTTCCTTACGTAGTGACGGAGATGCTCGCCACAACTTAGAAGTGGTGTTATCCAGGGCGCTTATTCTCGCTGATGATATAAACAAGCAAGAACCTGGTGATTTATTGAAACAAGTGAATGCAGCCATCGACAGTCAAAGAACGTTTCTTGATAGCTTACGGGAAGGAGTTGATCTCAAGGCAGCGGCTAGTGAATCCAATGCCACCGAATCTATTAGACGTAATATGCGTAGCATGGCGACTCAGCAATTAGAAGTGCTATCTGAGAGTCAGCAGCTAACCGAGTATGCTGGGCAAGAAATGGATACCTTGAGAGGGAAAGGTGAAGAGGAACAGACGCCAGAAGATAAAATGCGACTAGTCCAGCTGGAGGGGGTGCTGGGCTACCTACATAAAAGTCAAGAAAAAATGGGGCAAGCACGACGTCGCANGCGAACTTTGCAAGTGGAAAGAGCGTATCGACGGGCGGCTGCGGCATTGACGGCATTAAAAAGAGGGCGAGATCTTTTGCTTGATCCGGTGACGAGAATTGATGTCTTGTTAGCGGACGGTATGGAGCTTATGCAACAAACGGGAATAAGAGTTGCAGCGGCAAGTGGAGGTATTGAGCTACAAGGAAAGAACGAAGTGCCGGCATGGTTGACCGATGATTTTTTAACGGAGGCACAGCAAAGTTTAGATGAACGAACTGAAGAGTTGCACCAAGGCTTGAATGCGGGCTTGGCGCAGGCCGAATCACAGTCCAATTCCACGGAAAATAAGCAAGGGGCGGTAGAGGATCCGGAACAAGCGAAGTTGTTAGCTAAGTTACGAGAAGCTGTGCCGTTCTTGGGCCAAGCACGACAGGAGTTTGGTAGCGCAGTCATGGAATTGGAAAGTTCTCGTTTGGCTGAGGCATTGCAGATGCAACAGCAAGGCATTGCTTATTTATCCGATGCTCGGGAACGGTTCTTGGATATTCGTCAATTGATTGAATTAGTTTATCAAGATGAAATGCGGATTCGTCAATTCGTGGCGGGTGNCAAGGGAAGGTTAGAAAGTGAGATCTTAGAGTACCTGCCACTAACTGCAGAGATGCAAGATAAAAATCTACAGCGCGTACCACGTATAGGAGAAATGATAGCCAGTGATTTAAAGGAGATTCTAACGGCAAAAGAGTCGGTTCAAGAGAACGAGGCTGGAGAGCTAGGTGAGGGTGAGCCGAGTAAAGAACAGCTAGAGGCGGAGGAACAACGCTTGCAGCAGGCTGATCAATTGCAATTACAAGTACAAAGTGCATTTCGAGTTGCGAGNAATGATATGCAAGCAGCAGGTTTACCCGCGTTTAATGAGCAGGTGACCAGTTTAAGTCAAGCCAGAGCCTCGGTAGAAACTGCGATGCAGGGGATTGAAAATTTACGACGGCTTTTCTTTTCGGTTATTGAGCATTTAAAAGAAGCCGCGCGAAAACAAATTGAATTAGGGGATGAAACCAAAGATGTTATAACGCTAGCAGAAATAAATAGCGTGGAAGAGACAGCGTCCAAAATGGGGCCCCTCAAGTCTGACCAGCAATCCTTAGTGGCCACTAGCGGCGCTATTGCAGATGCGTTAGCAAAGCAAGCAGAAGCGCTTAGCAAGAGCCCGTCGCAAAATCAGGCCCAAGCAGGTCAAACTCAAAGCCAGGCTCCCGGCCCCGATCCAGAACAGATGGAAGAAATGGTGGCTAAATTTAGACTAGCCTCTGGCTTAGTGTCTGAAGCGCAAGCAGAGATGAGTGCTGC
The DNA here is from genome assembly GCA_016765265.1 of Pseudomonadales bacterium. GTDB lineage: Bacteria > Pseudomonadota > Gammaproteobacteria > Pseudomonadales > DC-out160 > DC-out160. The sequence goes on from JAESQG010000245.1 coordinate 7,636, forward strand.
GGTTGAAGCAATGGCGAGTGAAGTTACCGTCGTCAATCAAGAGCCATTCTTAAACATTACTCCTAAACAGGAGGCTGCAACTGAGCGATTAATAGAGGCCATCGCGTTACTAGAACCCCCGCAACAACAACAAGAAGATCAGCAAGAAGATCAGCAAGATAATCAGGATAAGCAAGAGCAGCAAGAACAGAAACAAGGAGATCAGGAGCAAAAGGAAAAACCTCAAGAAAGAGGGGATTACGAACAAATGTTACAGGGGGTTCGGGATCGAGAAAAACAACGTCGTGAGGAGCAAAATCAAAAACAACGGCATGGCTACGAGCCCGTGGAGAAAGATTGGTGATATTGAAAATTAATCAATCGCCCGTGATGACCATTTTGAGAAACTGTTTGTTTCTGATTTGTAGTGTGATGGTGCTGAGCAGTATCTTCAGTACACCGTCCAACGCAGCAACGGCAGAACTGCGCGCAAATCAAGGCCCACCCTATTACGCTGGCGTTCCAGTAGAGCTAATTGTTAGCGCCGAGGGCTTTAACGAAAGTCCACAGCCTCAGTTAGAGTTCGTAGATCCAAAGGGCGGTAAACTGGTGCTCGTTGGTGTTAGCCCTAATATCAGTTCCAGTATTCAGATTATTAATGGGAATATGACTCGTTCTAAGACAGTGCTTTTCAATTATCACCTTCGGTTTACGGCAACCAAGTCTGGGAAATACACCATAGGGCCATTTAAGGTCACACAGGGTATTACCACCGTGGAGGTTGGAGCTGGCGTAATTGAGGTAGGTTCTATTCCTAAAGCGAGTCATCAGAAAATAAAATTGGTACTGCCTGAAGGAAACATCTATGTAGGACAGCGATTGTCAGTAAAACTAAAGTGGTGGGTTAAGTTAAGCACCATAGAAAATTTAATGAATCCCCAAGCCCATGTACCTCTCTTTAATTTGAACGATGTGTTTCAATTCTATGAATATGAAGATACTGGTGCAGACAATCAACTGACCATCGACGATCAGGTGTACCCTGCGTCAGTAGAAAAGGTAGATACCGATGAGGGCATGTATGCTGTTTGGACTGTAGAGCGCCTGATGGTACCGCTTAAACCAGGCGAGTATAATATAGAGCCCGCTAGCTTGAGTGTGGATGAAGGGATACGTTGGCGGCGAGATTTTTTTGGACGTAGATCAGCTTCACAGCTTAGAAAGTTGAGAACGGTGGATAAGCGTCGCACATTGACTATCAAAGATTTACCCCTAGAAGGACGGCCTGCAAGTTATGCCGGTGCGGTTGGAAGAGGTTTTGCACTTGACGTGGCGGCTGATCGTTCCGTGGTACAGGTTGGTGATCCGATAAAACTGATACTGACGTTAAAAGGGGATGTCGAGGTAGCCAAGGCCTCGTTACCCGTATTGTCAGAGGATTTACCCGTAGCGGATTTTCGTGTTCCTTCCGGGAAAATTGCCGGAGTTTATGACGGGGAAACGAAACAGTTTGAGATAAGTATTAGAGTGTTAAACGATACGGTGCGAGAGATACCTCCTATTTCCTATTCTTGGTTTGATACTAAATTGCAAAAGTACCAGACTACTCAATCTCGCCCTATTGCGTTGTCAGTACGGGCTGCTCAAATGGTGTCGGCGAGCGATGTAGTGCGTTCTTCAGCTGGGAAGGAGGATGAGGGGTTGTTAGGGGCAGGAGGATCAGCACACACACAGTCTTCATCGGTAGCTGGGAAAACCGCAAGACAAAAAAGTTTCAGTTTAAGTGGAGCAGATCTGTCAATAAGTAAAGACCAAACCCTTTTATTAGGAAGTGAAAAGTCATGGCTTGGCACTATGCCTCAGCAAATAAGCTCTTATGTGATAGCGTTTATGCTGATCGCGATTGCCGTTATTTTGCGACAACGCTCAGAATTAGATCCTGAAATACTGGCTCGCCAGAAAAAACATAAAGAGCAGTGCAAACGCATTGAAAAAGGAGTTAATTTAAAAGAGCTTAGTGATGCTGTACGTCGGATGGCAGCGGTAGCCACTGATGTCCCTCGCCTAGAGGTAGATCAATTGCTTGCGGAATGTGATGCGAGAGTTTTTGCTCCTGGTGGGGCTGGTGTCGGGGTTGATGATAGCTTAAAGAAAAGAGCGTTGGCTTTAGCGCAGCAAATGGCTCCCGCTACTAGAGGGATAAAACAATGACAAGAGTCCTCTATTTGTTGATATATGTCTTGGGTGTTGTGGCTCAGGTGGGTGTAGCGTCTGAAGACAATAATAGACATCAAACCTTGGATAAAGCCTTCAATGTTTATGCTGAAGCACAGGCGGCGAAACAGCGTGAATTGAGAATGGAGAAATTTAAACGGGCTCAACATCTTTTTACCAGCGTGGCTTCCAACACTGATGTTAATGCTGCTTTGTGGACAAATATTGGAACGGCAGCTCTGCAAGCGGAGAATTTAGGGGCAGCGATTTTAGCTTTCCGTAGAGCTTTATTGGCACAACCTGATTACGCCCAGGCTAAACAGAACCTTAAACATGCTAGAACTTTGCTGCCGAGCTCGGTACCCACACCTTCATCGGAGAGTGTGCTAGATAGCTTCTTCTTTTGGCACAAAGCCATGACAATTAGACAACGAGCAGGCGTTGGGGCGCTGTTCTTTGTGTTGGCCTCGATTGGTTTTGCCAGTGCAATTCGTTGGCGATCAGGTNTGTTGAGGAGTTTGTCTATTTTCCCCTTACTGATTTGGGGTGTGTTGCTTGTTTCCATTGTTATACAGCTTAAGAATGATGAGGAATTGCAGGGGGTGATCATTATTGATGATACTATTGCGCGGGCTGCAGATTCTGTGAATGCACCTATGCGTTTTTCTCAGGGCTTGCCAGCTGGCACAGAAGTGGAAATACTAGATATCAGAGATCGATGGGCAAAAATCAGTTTGTCCAATGGACGTGATGCCTGGGTAGCGAAGAGCAGCTTTGAGTTGGTTGCACGTCGGGCGCTTTAATTAATAATTTTCAACGGATACTCCCAATGGTTTTTAACAAAAAAATAACGAGTAAAAAAATACTAACCTTTTATAAAATACTAGGCTTTCTTCTCCTGTCCGCAGTTCTAGCCGCGTGTACTAGTGCCGGCCAATTTGACGCTGCTAAGGCGCTATCTGTAGGGGTTGGTTTTCTTCAGGCTGGTCTGCTTGATGAAGATAGTGTGATTAACACTGCTACATTAGCGGCTAAAGAGTTTGATGGAAAAAACAATGTAGCGTCCGCAGATAATGCCTACGCCATTAGACTTAGCAAAATTACTCAAGGATTGGTTAATACTGATGGTTTGAACCTAAACTTCCGGGTGTATCTTTCAAAGGACGTCAATGCATTCGCCATGGCGGATGGAACTGTTCGGGTTTATTCCGGCCTCTTGGATGCGATGCCTGACGACCAAGTGTTAGCCGTCATTGGGCACGAGATTGGGCATGTGAAACTGCGACATTCCTATAAGCAGATGAAGGAGCAGCTTCTTACTAATGCAGCATTTGACGCGGTTAAATCAGTAGGCGGTGTTGTCGGTGATTTGACTGCGTCNCAACTNGGCCAAATTGCCCATACAGCGGTTAGCGCGAAATTTTCGCAGAAAGACGAGNTGGAGTCTGATGCTTTTGCTGTGCGGATTCTAAAACGCTTAGGCAAGGATCCCTACGCTATGAAACGTTCCATCGAAACTTTACAGAAAAAACACGGTTCGGGAGGTGGTTTTTTAAGCTCTCATCCTTCAAATGACCAACGTGTAGCAAAAATTCAGGAGGAGATCGATCGGACTTAATTGATAGGACTTAATTGATCAGATTTAGCAGGCCTGCGCCTGTGTGCAAAGGGGTTGGTTCACGCTAATTCGCCGTGCTTTTGTGCGATCTTTTCTGGTGGTACAGGTCTGCCACAGAAATAACCTTGGACGGCGTCGCAGCCTAGCTCCTTGAGTATTTTCAATTGCTCAGCGGTTTCTACTCCCTCCGCCAATACTGTCATGTTTAGCTCGTGGCCTAAAATAATACAAGTCTTTACAATGGCTCTCGCTTCTTTATCTTGGCCCATATTGGAGACAAAACTGCGATCGATTTTTAATTCGGTGAACGGTACCCGATGTAGCTGTAATAAAGATGAGTAGCCTGTGCCGAAATCGTCAATTGAAAGGCCGATACCTTTTAGCCGAAGACGAGTGAGAATATCCAGGGAAGTCACTAACTCGCCCATAAGAGCGCTCTCTGTCACCTCCAGAACGAGCCGAGTGGGATCCAGTTTTTTATCTGCTAGTAAATCAGCAAGCTGTTCAGGAAGAGTAAGGCTGGTAATATCTTTGGCGGAGACATTCACCGAAACGACTATTTGTAATCCGGCATCCTGCCATATTTGTTGCTGTTGAACCGTCTGGTCTATAACCCAACGGGTTAGATCTCTAATGAGACCACTCTGCTCGGCAATGGGGATAAAATTATCGGGGGATATAAGCCCGTGTTTAGGGTGTTGCCAACGTACAAGAGCCTCGGCACCAAGAAGGTCACCGGTACCTAAGTGATATTGGGGTTGGTAATAAAGTACTAATTGATTCTCTAGTATGGCACGCTCCAGATCAGAGACCGTAAATAGCTCTTGNGGNGACTGTATTCCAATNGGGCGTTTTCTATGAGGGGTTTCTATCTGTTCTAGTAGGAGACCTTTAAACTCATCAAGGGACACTGGCTTGCTCAAAGAGGCAATGATTTCTAGATTATGAGCACGCCCTAATTTTTCCGCAGAATGCANCACTCCCTGATCATGTCCACTGACGAGTATCAATGCCGGAGGGGCGGTCATTGTGGCCAACCTTCTCATCACTTCTATGCCGTCCATCTCGGGCATGTTGAGATCCAACACCAAGATAGAATCACATTCGAATTCAGTAATCTCTTCGAAAAAATGGTTGGCCTGAGTATACTTGTGAGCCTTCAATTTTGTTAACGTGACCATTTCGCCTAGCAGATTGAGCAGGTCTGGTTCATCATCGATTAAATACACAGTCTTGACGGTCATGTAATGTCTCTTTCACATTTGGTTTGGTGAGTTATCATCACACTAGCTATAACAGGTAGACTATGAGTATAGAACTTGTGGGTTATTTTGTCGTTAAACGAAGCCAATGAGTGCCCATAGCTAATTCTCTGTCCACCCCCATATCCTACTGCCTATGGTAAATCTGAGGCAAGTTATAGTATGGCATTTTCGGTATTAAATGCCCCGAGAGTTCAATATGTAGCCTGCGTTGGTCCTTAGAAAACGAGGTCGTTATTGTGGTAGTCTTTGGTCCCACCCGATTTGTAGCACAAACTAAATGTTGCCCAAAGTTGTAATAAATAGATGTAGGTAGGATTAATGGAATTTAATCAAGAAGTAATGGCAGTAAGGCAAAGTATCTTCGGCTGTGGTTTAGCCGGTAACCGGAGGATCACCAATCATATATCAGCTACGAGTAGCATTAGACGAAAAATTTCTTTCAAATATGAATGCTTATAACAAAAAAATCCAAATTTAATCGTCTGAGTTCATACACATGGGCCAAGTACTAGCCGTCCAAAACCACACAATAAAGAGAATTCTAATTTTAGTTGCTTGCCTTTTTTGTATAAAAGCAATGGCGAATGACAATGTGGTGGTTCATATCGAGGGAATCCACAAGACAGTGCAAAAGAATGTACTGATATTACTGGGTGACCTAAATACTCGTTATTTCAAATCAACCGACTCTTTGAAGAAAAAAATAAAAAAAGTGATGGTTGCTGGTAGTGAACCGTTGGGATTTTATCAGGTGGAATATGCCACCCGTATTAGCAATGATGTAATTACTATCGAAGTAAACAGTTTTTCAACAGTATATTGGTCGACACCTGATATAGAAGTGCGAGGCGCAGCGGCTAGCGATACAAAGTTAATTGAACTGCTAGATTCTGCATCCGATGAAGTGGGATCACGGATGTCTCACCAATTCTACGAAAATCTAAAGCACCAGTTTATGACCGTATGTTTAAATAACGGATATTTGGATGCGCATTTTGAGGAAGCTGTCTTAGAAGTTTCGATAATAAAGGCAACAGCACGTATCATTCTTAAGCTACAGACTGGTAATCGTTATTATTTTGCTCCCATAGAATTTGAAGGTGCCCAGTTATCGACTACGTTTTTACAAAAAATGACGAATTTGAAGGTGGGAGATGCCTACAAGCGGTCCAAAGTGGAGCGCTTTTACAAACAGTTAATTGACACACGTTATTTTTCAAGCGTTAAATTTGAAAGGAAAAAAAATGACGATAATACGATTACCCTTTTGGTGGTGCTGAAGTCATCACCTAGGTTTCGATATTCAGTAGGTGCTGGTTTTGCTACAGATGTGGGGCCACGNCTTAATTTNGGGCTAGAACGACCGTGGATTAATAGCAGTGGGCATCAATTAAAGGTACGGGGGAAATTTTCTANGAAAATAAAAAATGCGGCTAGCGAGTACCGGGTGCCGCTTTACTTGGGGTGGGTGGATTCCTTCATCTGGAGTACGGGCTGGCAAAATAAAGATGTGGAAGACACGGAAAGCGAAGAGCTTACCACGGGTTTTAGCTTGCACCGAGAAATTCGACGTTGGGTGGGGAGCGTTAGTCTTAACCTCGTCAATGAGCAAGATTTGCGAGGGGGAGTGTCAACGAAAGAAGAATCGTACCTTTATCTTGCGACACATTGGTCGCGNACTCGTATCTGGGGNAACGCTCGTAATCCCGCCAAGGGGTATAAGTTTTGGTGGAGCGCCGAAAGCAGTACTGAAGGTCTTGGTTCTGACACGGATTTTATTAGAGGTGAATTTGGTAGCAAGTGGTTGCAGGGGNTGGGTGAGAAACACAGTATCCTTTTAAAAGGCGGGCTAGGTTTNATTAANACGGGTAATTTTGAAAATATTCTTTCTTCTAAGCGCTTTTTTGTGGGTGGGGATCAAACCATTCGAGGTTATGACTATGAATCTTTATCACCAGNGGACGACAATGGCAATCANCTAGGNGGTCGTTACTTAAATACATTGGGTATTGAGTATCGCTATCAGTTATTGCCAAAGTGGCAGGTATCCATTTTTACTGATGGCGGGAGAGCGTATGACGAGGGTGACGCCAAGGTTAATGTGGGCGCTGGGGTTGGGGCTCGTTGGATTTCGCCTATAGGCCCATTAAGTATTGATGTTGCCTANCCTATTGGTGATGAGCTATTGGATGGGGCTCGGTTGCATATCTATATGGGGCCCGTAATTTAGCGATGAAAAAAATAACCGCTCTACTCATAGCTCTTCTCTTCACAATTTTGTTCGGCGTATTTTCCGTGGTGAGTAGCCAGAATGGAAGTTTATGGATTTTAGGTTTGCTAAGTAACCCGATTACTGCTCTTACATTGCAAGGAGTGAGAGGTAACTTTGTGACGGGGTTTAGTTTCCAGTCTGTTCAGTGGGCTCCTGTTTCAGCTGGAGGGAAGGAACAAGAAATCACTTTAGAAAATGGCAATNTTTCCTGGAAGTTTAGAGATCTTCTCCTAGGACAATTGACGGTAACAAATCTCAATATTGAAAATATATCGATAAAAACTACGGACCATACCACAGGCAATCTAGACAGAAAGGAGCCCGACAAATTTACTCAATTATATTTGCCTATGTCGCTTAATTTAAAGAGTCTCCTCGTTGACGAGTTGGTTTTAACTAAAATTAGCGGTGGGTACAACGATCATGAGGGCGAAGAAAGAACTGAGAATCGAATGTATAACGTCAAAGCGAGCATCGCCATGATAGGGAACACGTTATCGCTGAACAACCTCAGCCTGAATTTCAATGAATATAGTATTAGAGCTAAGGGTGAGATTCTGACTTCCAGCGATTACCCNCTGACTTTCACGGGCAAAATNAGTAATGAACAACANCCTCTTGACATTGATTTTATCGCTGAAGGTTCATTACCAAAGATCTCAACCCGTCTTGAGTTAAATGCACCAAAAAAACTATCCCTAGAACTGGAACTATATCCTTTTAACACGGCGGTATTATTTAAGGGCAAGGCAGCCATGGATAAGCTCTTGAATGACTCNTTTTTAGCTGATAGTGAGATTCATTTTCATGATACACCGCTTATGTTTTCTGGCACGCCTCAGCGTATCAATTTTAGTGTCGACGGCAGGCTCTATGATCCCNGATCAGAAGTAGAAAACAAATTTATGGCAGAGGGTATTTGGACTAACAATCAAGAAGTTCAAATCAAACACTTTTCGATGCTACTGTTACAAGGCGAATTGACNGCAGNGGGACGTTTTAAAATAGGGGAAGAATATACATTGAAGTCCGATGTTCAACTNTCGGGGATTCAGATAGGTGGGGTCTCCCAGCCCGTTTCAGGAGGTGGGGAGGTGGCGATAGAATATAGTGTCGACAATGGACTTCGCTGGCATCTCCAGAATATCGACATTTATTCTGTCAGTGAGGAAAACCCGTTGCTGTTAACGGGGCATNTTAGTGGTATAGACCTCTTNCCNTCCGANGTGAATTTAAATCTAACTCAGGATCAAAATAGTTTGTCTGTCTCGGGTGGTCTTACGGNGGGGGNGGAGGGCGATAATTGGGAAGTGAAATTTACTGGAAACGCATCGCAATTAGAGCATTTTGATTTATCCTGCTCAGGGACTTTTGAGAANTCAATTGGTGGTGANGTNAGCTGTTATCAAGGGCTATTTGTCAANATTTTGAATAATANAAAAAGGCAATGGACCTTCGATGATCCTGTGNAAATCCGNTTTTTANCAGNATCTAAAGAAGTACAAGTCCAACCTTTTTGTTTGCGAACTGAAGAAACGTCCTTATGTAGTAAAACTGAGGTACATTTTATACAAGGGANTGACCTTGCATTACCAATAACAATATCTCATATACCTTGGTCTTGGTTTTCCACTTACTTTCCCCAAGATGTCGAATTAAAAGGCTTTATCAATGGTTCGACAATTTTAAAGCTTGCTGCCACCGGAGCAGTGAAAGCCGAACTGAATTTAGAGAGTGATAATGCTCATGTGATTGTGAGACATAAGGAAAATGAGTCCTTGGATATTAGGTTTCAATCGATGAAAGCCAAGGGTAACTGGGCCGATGATAAAAGTAATATTGAAATCAGTATCGCCACTGCCGGTAGAGGGTTTATGAATGGTGATCTGTCGTTGGATGCTGATATGCAAATTCTGGGGGCAATTGACATAAGTGATTTCGATATAGAAAACTTTGAGATATTTCTTGATCCTGATGACAACTTAAACGGTGTATTACATGCGAATTTGAATTTTTCTGGCGCTTTGGCGTCACCGCAAGTTAAGGGCGGATTTAAAGTGGAGNAGGGGTCTTATCAGACTACATTATTNCCAGTAGANGCCANGGATATTGNCATAGTTGGCGAGTTCAATAATTCCACTGCGAATTTTACAGGTTCCTTTTCTACTGCTGATGGTGATGGTGATGGCCAGATAAGTGGAGTGCTAGATTGGAGTCAAGCTCAGTGGACAAGTGAGTTTAATCTCAAAGCTGAGCGGCTCTTGTTCAGTCCGGATAAAAATACTCGAATTTGGATCACACCGTCGGTTACGGTAAAAGCCGAACCCTTACAAATCGCTATTAGCGGAGACATATTNGTCCCCAAGGCGCGAATAGAAATAGAAGANCTACCCAAAGTNGCGGCAATTAGATCATCCGATGTGGTGATTATCGATCAAGAGACTAATGAGCAAGTTTGGGAATATTCGACGCAGCTCAATGTAAAGTTAGGTGACGATGTGAAATTTAAAGGGTTTGGATTGGAGGCGCGGTTAACCGGGCAAGTAGATGTGTTTGAGTCCAATAATTTACCGCTCTCTGCATTAGGGGGCATACAATTGCAGGATGGAAAGTATGATTCATTTGGGCAGTCACTGACGGTGCGGCGGGGTGACCTCATTTTTGCGGGGCAGCTAGAAAACCCTGATATTCAAATAGAAGCGATACGAAACGATATAGTGGAAGATGATGTAGTGGTAGGACTGAAAGTAACGGGCCGAGCACATGAACCCCTAATAACGTTATTTTCAGAGCCCAACATGTCAGAGCAAAATAGNTTGTCGTATTTGCTCACNGGGAAGNTGCCCAGTGATGCAGAAGGCGGCTCAAAAATACCNGATTCNAAAACGATGTTGAGCCAGGCTGCAATCGGTCTGTCCATCTCTCAATCCGAAGGTACACTGTCTAAAGCTGCGGGCAAGCTTGGNGTTGATAACTTTCAGGTNGGGGCTTCAGCAGGAGAAGAGGGTGTGGAGGAGGTACGGCTTAGTGGCAGAATTAATGAAAAGCTCTATGTTCAGTATGGATTGGGTGTTTTTGATAAACTCAATTCTATAATGCTTCGGTATCAGGTGAAGCAAGGGCTTTATCTGGAAGCAATGAGTGGTAAAGTTAATTCTCTAGACCTGATGTTCAGTTTTGACAGGGATTGATGAGAGAACGCTTTAATCCTATACTCATAANGTTTGATTTAATGTCTTTGTCGCTTTTTGTTTTTANAATCCCATTTGTATATNAAAATTAATGGTCAAAATATGTTAAACATACTCGCAAAATTNCTAAAAGCTCTGAATTCAGAAACAGATCCAGGACAAATCAGTCTTGCTTTTGTATTTGGAATGATAATGGGACTAACTCCTCTGTGGAGTTTTCACAATATTATTGTTCTCTTTTTAGTACTCGTTATTCGTACCAATCTATCGGGGTTTTTTGGCTCCTTTGCACTTTTTTCTGGGTTTGCCTATGCACTGGACGGTGTTTTTATTCAGTTTGGGGAGTATTTGTTATCCCATGCTGCACTGATTGATCTTTGGACAGGTTTTTATAATAGCGACTTCTGGCGAATAACCCATTTCAACAACACTCTCACTTTAGGCAGTTTATTGATTGCCATGATGCTGGCCATTCCATTTTATTTCGCGGGTTTGTTTATCATAGTGAGTTATCGGGAACACATTATGGCGTGGGTAATGAAAACGAAACTCGCTCAGGTCGTACGAGCCTCCAAGTTCTATAAACTCTTTGTCGCNGCGGATCTAGGNGGGATGGCGTAATGAAGTGGATTAGATGGCAGGGATTGGTTGCATTTATTGTTGTTGTATTACTTTNGGTCATTTTTGGGTGGTTTTTTGCATCGAGTCTGACCGAAAGAATCATTGAAAGTTATGGTGGTGATCTCGCCGGTGCCAAAGTGTCAGTTGATAGCGTAGATCTTACGTTAGATCCTTTGGGGTTCACTATACATAATTTAGAAGTGGCTGATGCCGATCAACCCATGAAAAATGTAGTGCAAATGAAATCAATTAACGCGGAGGTGAACGGACTTCGATTACTGATGGGGCAGGTGTTAGTTGAGCAAGCGGAAGTGATCGATATGGCGTTTAGTACCGATAGAACTACCTCAGGTGCTTTGAAAAAAACAGTTGAGAAAGAAGATGACGAGACCAGTAGCATTGTGGATGAGGCTAAAGAAGCGATTAAAGGGTTGGAGTCAGAGCTTCCGTCCGCCGATGAGATTTTAAGTCGCGAAGAGCTGTTAACTAAAACAAGAAAAACTGAGTTAGATGTGGCGTACGCAGAAGCACAAGATAGGCTCAAAGAGGTGCGTTCAAAGCTGCCTGATAGTGCCCAGCTTGATAGCTATAAAAAACGAATTAAAGCAGTTACAACCGGTAAAATTAAGTCTATTGAAGATTTTAATCAAAGAAAGGCGGAATTAAAGAAAATAAAGACGGAACTCAAAAATGACAAAGAGGCAATTAAGCTAGCGAAAGAGGTCATAAAACAAAGTAGCCGTTCGTTAAAGGAAAAATTAAAAGCCCTCANGTCGGCCCCGAAGGAAGATTTTGAAAGGCTGAGAGCAAAATATGATATTTCGGCCGGTGGGGCAAGCAATTTTGCAGCACTACTATTCGGCGATCAAGCGGGCGAGTGGAGTAGGCAAGCTTTTTACTGGTATGAAAAAATAAAGCCGTATATCGAATCAGACGAAGACAAAGCTGCCGAAAACACCGAGCCTAAGCGATTAGAAGGCAGATTTGTTCACTTTAAGACTGACGATCCCATTCCTGACTTCCTGATTCGAAAAGTAGCCATAGGTGTTGTGCTGCCCATAGGCAGGGTGGATGCCGCGTTGGTCGATATTACGCATCAACAAGAGATTATCAATCGACCCACACGGTTGAGGGTGAACGGAGAAAAACTAGATGGGGTAGACAAATTAAAAATGATGGGCACTTTTAATCACATCCAGGCCGGTAAGGGGAAAGATGAATTAGCGTATAGCCTCACTGGCGTGTCGGTTAACAACGTAAAACTAATTCAGAGCAAAAAAATGCCTATCACATTAGAGCAAGCAAGAGCGAAAGTAGAGGGACGATTGGTTTATGAGAAAGGGGTGCTCACTGCCACACTAAATAGTTTATTTAACGATGCAAAGTTTTCAAGTGGAAGCACCCGTGGTTTTGGCAAAGCCCTAGGCGATGCCCTACAAGGTATTAACACATTCGGTTTGCAGGGCGAGGCGAAGGGAAACTTACACGAATTAGATATAAGCCTGCATTCTGATTTGGATACAAAAATCAAGGATGCCCTAAAAGGACAATTTGCTGCAAGAAAACGCGAGCTAGAACTGAAGCTTAAAAATAGATTGAATGAAGAGGCACGACAATATCTAGCAAAATATACCGATAAGCTAGATGGCTTTAGTAATAGTGCCGATATCGACACAAAGCAGCAAGAAGTAGAAAACCTCCTTAGTGCTAAGGTCGACGACTACAAAGCTCAGCTTGAACGAGAACGAAANGCAAAAGAAGAAAAAATTCGCCAAGATGTTGAGAGAAAGAAAGAAGAGGCAAGGAAAAAGGTAGAAGCAGAGAAAGCTGAAGCCAAACGGGTTTTAGACGAGAAAAAGGCTAAGCAGAAACGGGCGCTAGAAGAAAAGCTAAAGGCAAAATTCAAGTTTTAACTTTAATAGGGTAGGGTCGTTAGCCTACCCTCATTTAATAGACGACTCTATTTAGTTCGACAATAAAATCAACAAAGAGTTTTTTCGATGGCCTGGTAGTTGCCGGAAAGAATTAAGCATTGCTCGCTCGAGCTTATCAAGCTTTACAAACTCCAGCTCATTCTCTTCGGAAAGGTTCATGCCTTGCGCAGGCGTATGTGTCGATTGCTTTGGTGTAAGCATAGGATATAAATCAGGCCGATTTGCAGGCTCTTTAGGTGTAATAAAACTCTGTTCGAGACGGCAAATTATTTCTGAATTCATGCTACGCCATGTTCGTTTAGCAGCATCTTTAATGTTACTTCTCATTCCATCGGGTAATCGTAGAATAAATTTTTCATTAGTTTGATTGTTGCTAGTTTTAAGCTCATTCATGTTTGTTGGCTTCCCTGGCGATGAGAGAAATATTGTATTTCTGAATAATCATAACTTCTCAATTAAATAGGATATAACGCATAAGTTATGTATCATCAGAATTGTAGCGCAATGGCAGACATGTTGTGGAAGATCATTTGCGCCAATATGTTATTTTANATGCCTTCTGATATTTGTTCCCGCTTTTTCCGAATAGAGCAGAGCGGGGAGTAGTGCAACAAAAGAAATATTTTGGGAAAATTAAAAATAACAGGAATTATCTCAGTGCCAAAATAGGCATTTTCCATAACATATTGGCGCGATATATCACTATTTAACGAAGTTTTATAGTCTACACTTGGAAAATCTATATTTCTTATATCAAAGTGCAAGTAATAAGCCAGTGTGATGCCTCTGTTTTTCAAGTGTGTTGCTAGCAGTGAGTGACATACAAATGTTGACTAAAAGGATCTAAATAGTGCGAGATGTTCAATCGACTCAAGAAATAGTAAATCAAAAGCACCAACAAGTATTCTCTCAATCCTCAATTGAAAAGTTTGAGTATGGAGATCTTATACTCCGGTACCTCACCGACCTTGGGGTGGAGTATTTGTTTGGAGTACCTGGCGGTGCAATTGAACCGCTTTACAACGCCCTTGCTAGAAGCGAGAGGGCCGACGGAATTCGATCTGTTGTGGCCTGTCATGAAACAGCAGCGGCCTTTATGGCTGATGGATATGCTAGGGAGAGCGGTAAGCTGGGAGTCTGTTGTGCGACGACGGGCCCGGGCGCCACTAATTTAATCACAGGCATTGCAAGTGGTTCGGCGGACAACATCCCTATGTTAGTTATTAGCGGCCAAACAGCTTTGCCTTCTTTTGGGCGCTATGGATTACAAGAAAGCTCCTGCACCGGTATTAATACGGTTGCAATGTTTGAGCATTGTACTCGCTACAACACACTTGTTTCTCACGTTGATCAATTGGAACGAAAACTACAAGTTGCTATTCATCATGCTTTTGGGCCGACGNCAGGACCAGTACATTTAAGTATTCCTTTGGACATTCTACGATCCCCATGCGAACAAAGTCCATGTGAACAAAGTCCATGTGAACAAAGTCCATGTGAACAAAGTCCATGTGAACAAAGCCCAGGGGATCAAATGGCTGACATGCAAGAAAAGTCGTCGTTAAAAAAACAGAACCACTTTTTTGTACCTCAGTATTACCGCAATCAAAGGCCCAACGAAATGGACTTGGACCGCTTGGGCGAGGCAATTCTCGATAAAAAAGACGTCGTGCTAGTTATCGGTGAAGGCTGTGATGGTACCGCTCATCTCATTCTTACTTTGGCGCAGCTCAAAGGTTGGGCCGTTGTTTCCACTCCAATGGCTAAAGGTTTGGTTCCATCCTATCATCCTTGTTATTGCGGAGTGTTTGGTATGGCTGGACATCGGTATGCTCAACGGGTGTTAAGTCCTGCTGAGAATAATACGGTAGTCCTTATTGGTGGGAATTTGGATGAAATTTCCACGGCTGGTTGGAACGAAAATGGAGTTTATTCAAATCGACTAATTCATATTGACGATAATCCAAAACATCTTGCTCAGTCCTCTATAGCGCAGTTACAGGTATATGGCTCACCAAGGGAGACGTTCCAAGCCTTATTAGACAAATGCGATCAAGATATTTTGACTATAAATGCTAAAACCTTAGTGGACGTTGAGAGGGCATTTCCCGTTTATCTGTCCAAGCTAGAACAAAGAAAGTGCGGGGGTAATAATTCATTAGAGGAACACTTGCCAATAAAACCCCAATACCTAATCAGAGAGTTGAGTCGTCGATGTTCACCGGATACACGGGTCGCAGCTGATAGCGGTTGTAGTTATCTGTGGACAATTCACTACTGGGAATTTACCCCTGGTAACGACCATCATAAAAATCTATTTAGAGCCGGTATGGGTTACTCATCAATGGGGTGGGCTATCGGTGCATCTATTGGCTTGGCGAAAGCCAATCCTGCTGATCCGGTTGTCTGTGTTACGGGCGATGGTAGTTTTTTAATGAGTGGTCAGGACCTCACCACAGCGTTCTCAGAAAATAGTAATATTCTTTTTGTTATTTTAAATGACTCGTCTTTGGGCATGGTGAAACACGGCCAACGTCTAGGGAATGCAGAGCCGATAGGTTATAAACTATTACCTATTAATTTTGCTGAAGTTGCTAAGGCTATGGGCATTGAAGCTCATCATCTTAGTAATAGAGCGGAGTTTGATAATTTAAATATTGACGAAATATTACAAACGCCAGGCCCTTGCCTTTTGGATATTGTTATTGACGGGAATGAAGTACCGCCGATGGATTTTAGAATGAAAGTACTTGGGACAAAAGAGAATATTTAGTCATTGGTGTCTGGACCGGTTTCCGCATTAGAGTGCCCACGCGCCTCTCGCATTTCAGCATAGGTTTTTAGTAAGCTTTCAATTTTTGATCGCAAAACATCTGGATCTATAGGTTTTGATATGGTGGCGTCGGCACCGCGTAACCAAGCCGATTGCAAGTGATGCTCTTTCTCTTTCCCACCAATGCCTCCGGTCATGGCTATGATGGGAATAAAATAATCTGATTTTCGAATTAACTCAATAAATTTTACGCCATCTAAGTGGGGCATAAAAATATCCGTCAACACTAGCTGTGGCTCCTCCAACTGGCAGTCTTTGAGGCCTTCCCACCCTGTTCTTGCAAGAAACGGCGTATACCCCATCTCAGTCAATAGTTCGCCAAGAAATCGTTGGTATTGTTCGTCGTCCTCTACTACCAGTATTTTTACCTTCCGATTACGATCCAATTGTATTTCCCAAGATAATATTTGCGTCACTTTTTAGAGAGTTTCTGAACTTGTCTCCTCCAGAATATTGCCGATCATAGACAGCAAAATGTCGCTATCAAGAGGTTTTTTCATAAATCCTTTGATGCCGATAGATAGGCAATTGTGTTTGTTGGCTTCCTTGTCATAGCCCGTGCACAGAATAATAGGAAAACCTTCTTTTTGTTGCAATACACGTTTTGATAATTCCATTCCCGTTATTTTGGGCATGGCCTGATCCGTCAACATCAGATCAAAAATATTGTTGTCACCATTAAATAAAGTTAGCGCTTCTTCAGCATTATGACAAGTTGTGACTTTGTACCCCTCTCCCTCTAAGAGCAGGCGTACAAATTTCGCTAAAGAAATATCATCATCCACTATTAATATATGAGCATCGTGCACTATTTTGGGTCTAGGTAAATTATGCTTTCCTAGAGAATCGTCCGCGGGCGTATGCACGTTTGAGGGGCGGATCAGCAATTTGAAACAGGAGCCTACCTTGAGTTCGGAAGTTACTATAATGTGGCCCCCGTATTCATGTAAAATACCGTGTGCCATAGACAATCCCAAACCGGAACCTTCTCCCACCTCCTTTGTGGTATAAAATGGTTCGAATAAATGTTCGATATCTTTTGCGGCAATGCCACAGCCATTGTCTTTAATTGATAGCTGGACAAATTTACCTGCTACAGTTTCATGGCAGGAGGCACAGCTCTCATTCGTATAAGAGACGGCTTCTAAGGTGATATTTATATCCCCACCTTTATTGGCGGTATTAAGATCTCCTGAATCTACCGCATCTATTGCATTGATACACAGGTTCATGACGACTTGTTCCAACTGAACAAAATCCATAATTATATTCGGAACCTTACCCAGAGCTTGAAATGAGATGCCTATTTCCGAGGGAATCGTGGATTCTAATAGTTTTAGCGCACCCTCTATCGCGGTTGCTGCTGCCAGTACTACGGGCTTGCCGTGGGACTCCCGACTAAACGCCAGTAGTTGCTCTACCAGAGTTTTTGCTCGTTCGCCGGCAATCAGTACTTCTTTTAGGTATTCGTCGATTTTATCAGTCTGATCGGGTTTACCGTTTATTCTAACGGTAAGACCTGTAAAGCCCAAAATACTCCCCAATATATTATTAAAATCATGGGCGATGCCGCCCGCCAACTGACCAATTGCTTCCATTTTTTGGGACTGACTCAGTCTATTTTCAAGTGCTTGGCGTTGCAGCTCCATATCTACCGCCAGCGTAATATCACGAATGGTGCAGATAACATAAGGCTCATTGTGCTGCTTGTAGATGCCGACACTGAGT